>NZ_CAWMYC010000014.1:0-24290 GCF_963872035.1 Scytonema sp. HK-05 | reverse complement strand
TTGTTTCTGATAAGATAATTGCACTTAATCCAGGACTTAAAAAAAGCTCATTAATAGAGATTTTGCCGTCTTGATCGCGATCTAAATTATTAAAAAGAGATTGAAGCTCTTGCTCGGTTGCCATAACTTTTTATCGGAATTAATTTTTCAATTTAATATCTTAATATCTCATGAATATCTCATTAATATCTCAAAATTAAATAAAGTTATATCCTTAGACGTAGAAACGGGTATCGCTAGTGCTTAGATCAGGTGTAGGCTGTGGAGCACAGTGGTTTTGGTCTAGGGATGAAAATCAACAGGCACGATCGCGCCAAGATTATGACAGGGGACTTACTGCTTTCCAGAACCCACATTAGTTAAAATTTGACCAGGAAGCATTTGGCACAAGATAATTGAGCGATCGCTTTCTTTCTTTCTTTATTCAGCCTGGCGTTTTTTGTAGCGTGCCAAACGCATTCGCCTGATTGCCAATCTAAATCTCTGCTCAACTTGAAACTCCTAAACTCCTTGAACACTTGAAGTACTATTCTCAACACCAAGACGCCTTCTCAATCACTTACCTCAACGATTTGCGAGGAGAAATTCTAGCGTGCCCTTATCTTGGAATCAATAACCTTAACCGCGACTTTGTTGACACAAAAGGGTTTTCTGTGGTGTTTCAACGTTCAGAAATTGCAGAAGTGGAACGGCGGTTTCCTTTTTTCAAGCCCTATCTCGACCAAGCACTACAGCCCACCTGCAACGCTTTCTATCTTAACCCCCTGCTGCTCAAAGAAGGCTCCCGCGTCGATCCACATATTGATCGCTCGCTGCGATCTTACTGCAAAACGGTTGAGCCTCCCGTGGTGGTTAGTGTTCTTTATGTGCAAGTACCGCCAAACTTGCAAGGCGGAGAACTGGTGTTGCGCCGTCAAAAACAGCAAGTCGGGCAGGTTAAGCCACAAGCTAACACACTTCTGTATTTCCAGGGCGATCTGATGCATTCCGTGAATGCGGTTAAAACCACCGGCACTCGTCTAAGCTTGGTGTGTGAACAATACAGCCTCAGTGAAACTGAACTGCAAGACATTCCAGCGTTTACAGTCGAGTCTAGGGCAGTAAAGGCAAAACGCAAGTAGCGATCGCGCCCATAATAAAACTTATATGTAGTAAGGACTTTAGTCCTTGTTTTCCTGGAAGAGGACGCGGATTCCTCACTACAAACTTATATCAGTAGATAAGGACTGATAGTCATTATTGCCACTCGTGTTTTTTAGGAATGAGCGATCGCTTTCTTCATTCACGATTGCATTTACCTAGTGTACTGAGGGCGCTCGCCTCATTACCCAATCTGAATTTGTTTTCAAAGTTGAGTGAAGTTGTTACGACTAACAAGTCGCCTACGGCTGAAGAAATAGATAAATATAAGCTAGCTTTAGCTCCTAATCATCTTCATTCAAGTCTAAATTATCAAGTTTTAGGCTCAGTTGAACTGCGTTCCCATCCCAAAAAGTTTGACTTGAAGAACAAATCTTTTCAGAATAATATTTATCATAAACTTCTTGATCTGGTGCAATTGAGTTTAAGAATTCCATTAACCTTTTACCGCATTTTTCTTTTCGATAAAAATTAATAACTGGCATACAAATTTTCCACATTGCTTCATAGTCTGAAATATGCTCTTCAGGTGGTGAATCAAGTAGAACGTCCAGATAACCTGGACACATAGAACCGTAATATATTTCACCAAGAGTATCCAGGGCTAAATATAGCCCATCAATGTATTCCTGTGCAGCCTCATTACTTAGTTGATATAAACCAACTTCGTGAATTAAAGACTGAAGAAATACCTTGGGAGCAATATAGCCAAGAGCCTTTGAAGCCCCAACTCTGACAGTTGATGAGTGATGCTGCATTAAATCACTTAGAATATCTGTAATATATGAGCCTTCATCTGAACTATCATCCCAATGCAATGTTCTCAAAGAATCCAGAATTATCTGACCTGCGTTACCTAAACTTAATGAATATTCTTCATCTACTTCTAACAAGTTAACAACTAAGTCTTCCAAGTATTGTTCAACAGCAAGGATTGATACTAACAAGTGGGCATCAGCGAATTCTGCTACCAACTTGGCAGCCTCTACTCTAACAAGCATACTAGAGTCTTTTGCAGCTTGCTCGATAATATCTTTAATCCAATGAGGCTGATTATTGGTAAAACAATTAGGATTACTACGTACAGATAACAGAATCGCTCTTTTTACAGAAGGGTCTTTTTGTAATTGGAAACATTGAGTAGTAGATTCAAGATAAGTATAATTTTGCGGTTGTTTCAAGAACCAAATTAGGGCATCCACCTCAACTGATTGGCAGGTGGAGTCTGCAAGAAGGGATAGGAAAGTTTTAAATTTATCCAGTGATTTTTGAAACCAATTTCTCACCCAAGCAGCAATAACAAAATCTCTTTCTCGACCATAGTAAAAATCAAAGCAAGGTATATTTTTATCACTATATACTTTAGCTATAAGTGCTGCTTCAAATAAACCCTTCGGTAACTCTGCTGTCGTCGGAATACCCCATCTTTTTCTCGCTACAACTTGAGTAACTGGAGTATCATCCATGAGCATCGCATCTGCAAGCTCTGAAAGAAGTAATACCACAACATCTTCGTCTAAATCTACAGCACGAGACGCTTTTAGTGATATACTTTTCCCCAGTAGGAAAGGCTCATCAAGAGCTTCCGGCAAACACCTTCCCTTTGAAAGCTCCATCCCAATCCTGAGTAGAAAAGGATCATTTACCTTTTGATGTGACTCAGGAATTTGGACTACATAAACTTTTGAGTAGATATCATATGCTTTTTGTATTTCTTCAGGACTATATTTCTTGATTTCAATCACACTAGAACGTTGAGCTATTTTTTCAGGACTAATTTCAAGTAATGGAACTGAAGCACTACTAATCGAAGCAGATTCAGCTATGTAAGAAGGATTGCCCACATTATCTAGCAGCAGCCGACGTGCTGCTATGTTAGTTAAACTAATAACTATTTGAATTTCATCACATGAGAGCCTTGCACTGCTATGATCAATTGCTTGTGCTAACGCCTGACTAGCTTCATTCCAACCATCAATAAAGATGATGAGCCTTTGCCCGGTACGTCGAAGAATACGGGTCAGTTTATTAACAATTTGATAAGGCGCACTACTATCTCTAACAATCCAACCAAAATCTTCACCAATTTCTTCGAGTAAACTTCCCTGCATCCCAATGGCTGGATAGAAGAGGCAAAGAATTCCTTGCTCTAGTTTTTCTTCTACAGCGTGGCAAACAAAATTCGTCTTGCCAACTTGCGGCGCACCAAATAAAACCACAACTTGGCGCTTTTCCTCGTCTAAACGTTTACTAAGCTGCTTTTTTACTTCCTCTCTTTCGATGTACAAAGTAGGGATATACTTCTTTCCGCTAAACGGATCATCACTTCGTAAAAGTCGCATTCGATAATCGACTTGAATTCGGCAAAACTCAAGGAGGTTCTCTGAAGAAATCGAAACAAACGTCTCTAATGCTTCTGCTCGCAGTTCAATATCGTCAACGCTGACACGAAAACCATTTTGTACATGGGGATGATTCGTGGGGACTTGAGCATCACTGACCAATTCACCAGAGATGCTGTCATAGATTTGGGTATTGTGACCATTGGTCAACACTACAAAAGGAGCAATCCCGCCATTACGCAAGAGGCGGGCATAAGAGATGCCTTGCTCCTTAGCATCATTGTCTAGAATTTTATCTGGTGCTTTGACCTCAACTATCAGCAAATTACGTCCATCACAGCTACGCACTAAAACATCTGCACGAGGTCTAAACACTGATGACTTAACAGGTTTATTCTCACCGACTCTGTATATGTTCCTGCCGAGGCGTAATTCAAAGGAAAACTCAACAGATATGCTCTCTGCGCTAAACCCATGTTCGAATAACCAAATAGCTACAACCCGTGTCCTAATATCGTCTTCAGAAACAAGGGATACTGATCTGTCTGGAACGTTCATTATTTGAGGGGGTGGAATGGAGGTTGAATTGTGTGCTTCTACTTATTTTTACTATTGTATCAATTTTACTTAGGAGAACTGTATTTAACACATAGGATCTACAGTTTGGGTACATAAGTGCCGTATAATTTTTCTCCATACAGCGTTTCTGGCTCTAGCTCTTGTGTCTTTTCTACTCGAACTTGCGCGATAACAGCACAATTTAACAATTCTGACTGCTGATCAAGCAGTTATGTCTTATCAAATGGCTCAATTTTTGAAATAGTCAACATTATCTACAGAATAGGTACGCAACTATCGTAAAATTATCATCCATCCGGCATTTACCAACTTGTTGACGCCCATGTATTGCGATTACCTGGTACAAATCCTGACTGCCCGTGTGTATGATGTAGCCCAGGAAACACCACTGGAGTATGCCCCAAATTTGTCTACACGGCTAAATAATAAACTGCTGCTCAAGCGGGAAGATATGCAGTCAGTATTTTCCTTTAAATTACGTGGTGCTTATAACAAAATGGCACAACTGCCGCCGGATCTGTTGGCACAGGGTGTAATTGCTTCATCTGCCGGAAACCACGCCCAAGGGGTTGCCCTTGGTGCTCGTCACCTGGGAACAAGAGCTATTATCGTTATGCCGATAACGACACCACGAATGAAGGTGGATGCGGTAAAAGCCCGTGGGGGAGAGGTTGTGTTGCATGGCGATACCTACGACGATGCCTATGCCTACGCCCGTCAATTGGAGGCAGAAAAAGGGTTAACCTTTGTTCATCCCTTTGATGATCCGTATGTGATTGCTGGACAAGGAACGATAGGGATGGAGATTTTACGGCAATACCAGCAACCTATCCATGCTATTTTTGTCGCAATTGGCGGTGGCGGATTAATCTCGGGTATTGCAGCATACGTGAAACGGTTACGTCCCGAAATTAAGATTATTGGCGTTGAACCAGTCGATGCCGATGCCATGTATCAATCGTTGAAAGCTGGACACCGGGTGCGTTTGCCTCAGGTTGGTTTATTTGCTGATGGAGTCGCAGTGCGGGAAGTGGGTGAAGAAACGTTCCGGTTGTGTCAGCAGTATGTGGATGACATCATTCTCGTCGATACAGATGACACTTGTGCCGCAATTAAAGATGTGTTTGAAGATACGCGATCCATTTTAGAACCAGCAGGGGCGCTGGCGATCGCCGGTGCAAAAGCCTACGTTGAACGGGAACAAATCCAAGGACAAACCTTAATTGCGGTTGCTTGCGGTGCCAACATGAACTTTGATCGACTCCGCTTTGTTGCCGAACGGGCAGAGTTGGGTGAACGCCGCGAAGCCATTTTTGCTGTGGCGATCCCCGAAGAACGGGGGAGTCTACGCAAGTTTTGTGAATGTATTGGCAAACGCAATCTGACTGAATTTAACTATCGCATTGCGGATGAAAAAGAAGCACATATTTTTGTGGGGGTGCAAATTCAAAACCGTGCCGATGCAGCAAAGATGGTTGAAACCTTTGAAGCCTGTGGGTTCAAAACCATTGACTTAACCGATGACGAACTGACAAAATTGCATTTGCGGCACATGGTTGGTGGGCGCTCTTCTCTGGCTCACAATGAATTGCTTTACCGTTTCGAGTTTCCCGAACGTCCTGGTGCATTGATGAAGTTCGTCGCTTCCATGAGCCCCAACTGGAATATCAGCGTGTTCCACTACCGCAACAACGGGGCAGACTACGGGCGAATTGTCGTTGGGATGCAAGTACCTCCCCACGAGATGGAGGAATGGCAAGCATTTCTCGATACACTCGGTTACCGCTATTGGGATGAAAGCCAGAACCCTGCATACAAGCTGTTTTTGGGGTAGGAGCTTAATCACTTGGTTGAACTCTCCCTGCAATGAATGCGCAAGGATTCTAGACTGTAGGAGTTACCCACTGTACAAATCGACCATAATCTGCATCACGAAATTGTCATTTTAGGCGCTTCGTATAACGCTGATTTGCTTGCTCTCAAGCTCGTGTTGAGTGCTAGACATGATTGAAATATCCAATCCTATAGTACTTATGTACGATGCGTAAGTCCTAGAAAGGACAGATGAATAGCCATAGTTACAACACCCCATTGGGTGTTTTTATCAAAATTTTGGGTATAAAACCCCGTCCTAAAGGAGCGGCTTTATGCAAAACATGGTAGTATAAATATGGAGTTGGTTGGGTCGAACCGATGATAGTGTACGAGTTTAAATGCAAAGGAAAAGATAAGCAGTATAGAGCGATAGACGATGCTATTCGTACGAGTCAATTCATTCAGAACAAATGTTTACGTTACTGGATGGACAACAAAGATAAGAAAGTTGACAAATATGCGTTGAATAAGCATTGTGCAGTTCTGGCGGCTGAGTTTCCCTTCGCGGATGAACTCAATTCAATGGCTAGGCAATCGGCTGCGGAGCGTGCTTGGAGTGCGATAGCTGGATTCTACGATAACTGCAAAAAGAAGGTTAAAGGCAAGAAAGGATTTCCGAACTTTAAAAAATATTCCCGTTCTGTTGAATATAAGACAAGCGGCTGGAAACTTTCGCCAAACCGTAAAGCCATAACTTTCAAGAGACAAAAAAGGAATAGGAACTCTGAAATTAAAGGGAACCTACGATCTCAATTGCTACGACATCAAGCAGATTAAGCGAGTTCGGTTGGTACGTCGTGCCGACGGTTACTACGCTCAATTTGCAGTTGATGTTGATGTTCGCATTGAATCTCAGCCAACAGGTCAAGTCGTAGGGATTGATTTAGGGCTAAAGTATTTCATTGCTGATAATAAAGGCAATGTTGAAGAGTCACCCCAGTTTTACCGCAAGGCTGAAAAGCAGCTTATACGCGCTAACCGCAAAAAGTCCAAGAAGTACGACCCTAAAAAGAAAAAAGCGAAACAACCCCAATCAACCAACTACCACAAAGCACGAGGAAGGTATGCCCGGAAGCATTTAAGAGTAAGCACCATCCAGCGAAAAGAGTATTGCATTCGATTGGCATACTCCGCCATCCAATCTAACGACTTGGTCGCCTATGTAGACGCGAAGCGGCGTGCCGCAGGCTAGACTTGAATGTCAAAGGGCTGGTAAGAAACCGACATCTGGCTAAATCAATATCTGATGCTGGCTGGTCAACTTTCCGGTCATGGTTAGAGTATCTTGGTCACAAATATGGGAAGGTAACGGTTGCCGTCCCTCCCCATAATACAAGCCAGAATTGTTCTAACTGTGGCGAGAAGGTGAAGAAATCTCTATCCACTAGGACTCATGTCTGTCCGCATTGTGGTTTTGTGGAAGATAGAGACGTGAACGCAGCCATCAACATCCTGCAACGGGGACTCAGTACCGTGGGGCACACGGGAACGTCGCGCAGGCGTGATTTACCCTCCTGGGCAGTTGGCGCAAGTCTGCTGTCTAGTGGTGAGTCGTTGAGCCAAGAATCTCCGACCCTTTAGGGCGGAGAGTGTCAACTTTGGACTCAAAGTATTTCTCAACAGTTGTTTTTGTAGCGATCGCCGCTTCATACTCATCACCACCATTAGCCAGCAACCGTTCCCGTACGCGAGAGCGGATATCGGAGACAATTTTACCATTGACCTTACGGGTCATTGACCAATCTAAAATAGGCTTTTGATATGAACCTAGTTCAATGTACTTGCCTTGAATAATCTCAAATAAACTATAACCCAGCAACTCTGGTATCCAATGGTAAATAAAGCGTAAATCTGAGTCTTTCTCCTCAAGATTCTTATTGGGATTGTAAATGCGAAAAGTGTCACTGAGGGGATTAGTAATGCCAGCCTGCATTTGCCATTGCCAATTGTTAATAGCCAAGTCCCCATCTACCAAATAATTCATATAGTGTCTAGCACCATGATGCCAAGAGATACCGCAATTGATAGTCAAGAAAGTGGCACACATTGCCCGCATTCTGAAGTTCATCCAACCCATCGTTTTGAGTTGTCTCATACTTGCATCAACCATTGGGAAACCAGTTATACCTTCACACCAGGCATGAAATAACTCTTGTTGCTGCTGAGTCAATTCATCTGGTCGGTAGTACTCGTCAAACTCTGAGTAACGATTAGTATGAGCAATTTCCGGATGAAAATACAAACGCTGAGTAAAACTATCGTGCCAACGCAATCGGTCTCGAAACGCCTTAAGAGAAAACTCTGCCTTTGGTTGGTGAGATAGTTCTGCCGCTCGTGCTTTGGTGCGTTGGTAGATTGTGCGAACTGAGATTGTACCAAAGGCAAGGTGAGGTGATAGATGAGACGTTGCTTTTTGTTGTGCTAACCAGGGGCGTGATAGTTTCCAATGATACCCATGAAATCTTTTGGTAAGAAATGAGTTCAGTGTCGCTTGCGCTTGCGTTTCTCCACCTTTGAAGTAAACTCGCTTTGTTTCGTAGAAAGTACTGTACTTCTGTTTGACTTCAGTGAAGGTAAGTTGGGGTAGATTGAGGGATAGCTGTGGGGTTAAAATGCGAATTGGCGTTAGGTGAGGCGCTTGTCTAACATATGTATAATACTCATCAAACCATTGATCGCGATGGTCGTCATCTGTTTGCAAGAAGTTGTTGAGACCGATGTGATACTCAAGATTGAGTTGGTGGTAAAAGTTGATGATAGCGCGATCGCGGGTTATTCCATACTCAACTTGCACGTCACGATTAAAGTAGAGCTTGGGTTTGTGCCCAATTTCCATTAACTGTTGCGTAAGTTGTTGTAAAATATCTACAGATTTTCCCTCAAATAAATAGAGTTGACTTCCTCTTGAACGTAAGTTGCGGTCCAGATTTTCCAGAGACTCAAACAGAAACGTCACTCGTGCTTTACCTACCTCTAGTTGGTCGTAAAACCAAGGGTCAATGATGAAGCAGGGTAAGACAGGAGCATCGTTATTCACTGCGCTAATTACACTTTCATTGTCGTTCAACCGCAAGTCTCGCCGAAACCAGAGAATGTGCATACATCCGTACTATTACTTCATCTCTAGTTTGGCATTTTTAATGTCTTAGCTCACTGCTGAAGATAAGCTCACATCATAGCCTATGCAATCTGCCCAGCTTGGAAACAGTAGACTTTTTGCAAAAAATCGACTTCACAAAGCTTCAGATTTACCATTTATGTAAGAGGTCTAATCGAGGCAGGCATAAGGCAATGGTGCGATTAAAACTGTGGCAATGGATCGTGTTGGCAACACCGATCGCCTTCATCATCATTTTCTTACTGGTATCCGCAGGGTTGCAAATTCACGAGTGGGGCATTAATTGGATTTGGGGCGTGTTCATCCTCATATTCGTGGGCTGGCGTTGGCTGCTAGCCAAATGGACTCGATCTGCGGTAGAGCAGGTGGAAACCGTAATGGCGCAAGTCAGCCAAGAACTGGAATCCACTGCGGATGATACAATACCCTTACTAGGAACTGACGCCGCGAAGCAAGCAGAAGCGGCACTCCAAGAAATCCTGAAAACGGCACAAAGCGATCGCCCGATTTGGGAAGACTGGCAAACTTTTTGGCAGCGATGCCAGGATGTTGTAGTTGCGATCGCTCATATCTATAATCCCCAAGAAAAGTATCCCCTGCTGAACATTTACGTTCCCCAGGCATACGCGCTGATCCGGGGAACAGTGGATGATCTCGATCAGTGGATGCAGAAGTTATCCCCTGCCCTTAATCAAGTCACAGTTGGGCAGGCATACCAGGGATACGAAGTCTACCGTAAGTTGGAACCATCCGCTCGTAAACTCGCTCAAGCATGGAGCTGGGCACAGTGGCTGTTGAACCCGGTGGTGGCGGTGGCTAAAGTTGCCAGTCAGCGTTCCAGTAACCGAGCAACTGAGCAACTGCTGGTAAATTTGAGTCAGCTGCTCCGGGAAGCTGCTCTCAGAAACTTATGTCGGCAGGCGATCGCGCTCTATGGCGGTAGCACACTGCCCACTTCACCATCCTCCGTTTCCACACCAACTCTACCCAAAGCAAAGACTCAAACACTCCGAGACATCCTTGTTCAAGCAGAACCCACCGAGGCGGTTGAGCAAAAACCAGTCAATATTCTGCTTACAGGGCGAACAGGCTCCGGAAAAAGCAGCCTGATTAACACGCTGTTTCAGGCAGATTTGGCTGCCGTCGATGTTTTGCCTAGTACAGATAAAATTCAGAATTACCAATGGCAAACCCAAACCGGGGAAACTCTGACACTTTGGGATACCCCTGGTTATGAACAAATCAACCGTGGTGACTTCCGCAAACTCGTGCTAGACTATGCCAAAAATGCCGATTTGCTGCTACTCGTCACCCCCGCCCTAGATCCAGCGCTACAAATGGATGTAGACTTTCTCACAGACATGAAAACGGAAATTGCAGACTTGCCTGCAATTACTATCGTCACCCAGGTAGATCGCCTCCGTCCCATCCGCGAGTGGGAGCCACCTTATGACTGGCAATGGGGCGATCGCCCAAAGGAAATTGCCATTCGCCAAGCTACTGAGTATCGTGCTAAGCTTCTGGGCGACTTCTCTAATTTGGTTCTGCCTGTCGTCACAAGTGATAACAAAACCAATCGAACTGCTTGGGGAGTAGACGCGTTATCGTTGGGGCTGATAAATGCGATCGCACCTGCCAAACAACTCCGTCTTGCCCGCTTTTTGCGTAACCTAGAAGCCCGCACCGTTGCTAGTGCCAAAATTATCGACCACTATACCTTCCAAATGACAACCACACAAGGGCTAGCTGCACTGCTGAAAAGTCCCGTTCTTCAGTTCATTTCCACTGTATCAACTGGAGCGCCAACTCTGGCATATCTGCTAGCAGAGAAAATTCCAGTGGAACAAACACCCGTTGTCATTGGCAAGCTCCAAATGGCATACGACCTTTTCTCGCTCTTGAATACGGGCAATTCTAACACGCTCAACTTTGACCTGCGATCGCTGTGGCCGTTGCTGCTGGAAAACTCTGCTTCACCTGATCGCAACGCTTGGGCATTTGGTCACGCTCTAGTAGAATACTGGACTAGGAATCTAACCGTTGAACAACTGCAAGAGCGGTTTGAATACTATCTCAAGCTCTCTTAACTTTGTTATGTCACAGAGCTATTTAAATATGGCAATCATCATATTTGCCAGTAACTGTGCCAGCAGTGATAACACCGCAACAATCAACCCTATCAGCCACCGAATCCCTAATTTATTTGCTATCATTCCTTTTTTATACAGGTGGCTACTAAGCCAGAACATACCCAAAGGGTTTAGTGCTATTAGCAGGTAGGCTGTGAGTTGCGCATATTGATGATTGTGTGTTACCCATAACAGCGCTAACCAGCAACCGCCAGTTGCACCCAACCACCACCCAGCAAATACTCCTACTGCAACGTAAAATGCTACTCCGAAATCACTTGTTTTGGTGAGATAGCACGTGACTTGGATGACCAATATGATTGCAGTAATCGATAATGCAGCTCCTGTCACACTCCCAACTACTGCTGCCAAATGTTCACTTAAAGATTGCAGAATTGAAGCATTAATCATAACTGTATTAATTAACACAGCTTTTTGTAACTTGAACTCGTGCTGTAGAAAGGGGATTTACAAATGCTCGCATCGATAGTATTGAGCAAATGAAAGCGGTTCAGCAGAAGCCTCCAGTTGTTGCACCCACTGGGGGCTTTTAATTGTAAGCTGTGGATTGCAGTGGTTTTTGGTCTGGCGATGAAAATCACTCGCCACGGTCGAGTCAAAATTCTCACGACTCATGAGATACAGCTAGCACCGCAAGGCGGAAGTCATGCATTCAAAAGTCACGCATTCAAAAGTATTATGGAATGGGCTTTTTGTGGATTTTAAATGGTGAACCAGCGCTATGCAGGAGGGTTTCCCGACCTAGGCGACTGGTGAACCCGAAGGGTTGCTCTATTTACGGCGTGACGTACTAGTTTTTGCCCAAAGGTTTGACAGTGAGCACGATAAAATCTTGTTTGGCGTGTGTAGACGCGCTTTGTAGAAAGTGGTGTAGAGCCCAGTGCCTCGGCTCAATGGCGGTGAATTCCCCCAGTTTTTCTTTCAAAAGAGCGTCAATAGCGTTGAGTGCAAGAAATAATTTTGGGTCAAGCCAGGGTTTGTGGACAGTAGCCCAATCCCCTGATGAAATGTTGCCGGAACGCTTCTATCTCTTCTTTTTCTGGCTTACCATGAGAAACTACAGCAACCTGGTAGCGACGCATCACATCAACCGGGGACTGTCCGCCCGCCAAACTCCAAAGTGCCAATTGTACCCGCTTTGGTGGTGAGTAGCTCATTCCTAATTCACTTAAAATTGCCCTCAAGTCACCATCTTCTTGAGGCGAGACCTGATGCTTTAATTTGACTCTAACCACCCACCCGTCAATAGTATTAATCACGGTGACGAAGCTGACTCTGAGTTGAGGTTTCCTGTGCAGGTATTCAACCAACCGCAGTGTAAGGCTGGCATTCGCAAGATAGCAGAGGTATTCCATATGAGTGCTGGTGAATTGGGGTTAGTTCACTTTAAAGATAGGGAAACAATTTGAGGAACTTGTGAGCAAGACATTTATCAGTTTTAGGATATTTTTATAGATTTCTGCTTTACTAGGGTCACATCAGATGCAACGCTGGCTATGTTGTCTCCTGTTGGCGAAAATGTCGGGAAATAGTGACAACATTATGAGCGGAGCAAATATAGAACACGCCTAACCTGAAAAACAGCAGCAGGTTGTTACATTTACACCAATGGGTCGTCGTGGTAAACCAGAAGAATTAGTTGGTTCCGTGGTATTTTTAGCATCAGATGCATCGTCACATATCACAGGTACTGTACTTTTTGTCGATGGCGGTTATACTGCCGCATAGCTGGAATTCAATGGTTGGTTTAAATTTGTAATCAGATGAGCGCTTAAGTTAAACATGACTCAAACCCTAACTCCAGCCACACCACCTTTTGAGGGTTCTCACCTCGTTCTATATGACGTCAGTTGGGAAATGTACGAGCAGCTTTTAGAAGTATTTGCTGAACGTTCAACACCTCGTATGACTTATTATAAAGGAACTCTGGAACTGATGACCCCCCTACCAGAACATGAAACCTATAGCTGGAACCTTGCACGGCTCATAACTGTACTTTCTGAGGAACTAGGTTTAGAAATTAGGGGTTTAAAATCTACAACTTGGCGTTCGAGACCGAAGGCTGTTGGCAAAGAAGCAGATGAATGTTTTTACATTCAAAATGAAGCTGCTGTTCGTGGCAAATTAAAAATTAACATCAAAGTTGATCCACCGCCTGATTTAGCAATTGAGATTGATGTCACCAACTCATCAATGGATAAGATGGCTGTTTATGCTGAACTTAAAGTGCCGGAAGTTTGGCGTTTCGCTGATGGTCAACTAACAATTCATATTTTGACAGATGCTGGTTATATCGAGTCTGAAACAAGTTTGGCTTTTGGCTCGTTTCCTGTCAAAGAATTAGCACATTTTATCCAGCTAGACTCTCAAAAAGGTGAGAACGCTAGAATGCGAGAATTTAGATCATGGGTGCGTTCACATAGCTAAGGGTAAATTTATGCATAATATACTTCTTGCAAAACTATGATTAATGGATATTTAGAAACAGATAGACACAGATAAATATCGGTGTCCATCTGTGTCCATCTGTGGTTTAATATAAAAAATATTGGATGAGTGCAAAAGTTCTAATATTCAACTTTTATTGCTCGGCTATTTATATGGACAGAACATCAACAT
Organism: Scytonema sp. HK-05; assembly: GCF_963872035.1. NCBI lineage: Bacteria > Bacillati > Cyanobacteriota > Cyanophyceae > Nostocales > Scytonemataceae > Scytonema > Scytonema sp. HK-05. Next base: position 10,467 of record NZ_CAWMYC010000014.1, on the reverse strand, counting down.
ATTTTCAAAACCAGTGGAATGCAGAACTCTACGATAGTAAACATTCTTTTGTTTCAGAACTTGCGGCTGATTTAGTCGAAATACTCTCCCCAAAACCAGGCGAGTGTATTCTCGACTTAGGTTGTGGCACAGGTCATTTAACTCATAAAATTGCTAGCAAGGGAGCAGAAGTTATCGGCATTGATAGCGCTCCCACAATGGTTGAACAAGCTCTTCATAACTATCCTCAGATAGATTTTTCTGTGGTGGATGCCAGAAATTTGCCATTTACAGAAAAATTTGATGCTGTCTTTTCTAATGCTGTGCTTCATTGGATTAAAGAAGCTGAAGAAGTTGTCATTGGTATAAACAAGGCACTGAAACCTGGTGGGCGATTTGTGGCAGAATTTGGTGGCAAAGGCAACGTAAAAGCCATTGTTACCGCAATTTATAACGCCTTACAAAAAGCTGGTTATCCTGCTGATTCAGGATTAAACCCTTGGCACTTCCCGAGTATTGGCGAATATGGAAGCTTACTAGAAAAACATGGGTTGCAGTTAACTTTTGCAACTCTTTTTGAACGTCCAACGCCTTTGGACGATGGAGAACAAGGGATGCAAAACTGGCTGAAAATGTTTGCAAATAGCTTTTTTAATGGATTATCTCTTGACGCTCAGATGAGCATCTTAACTGATATCGAGAATCAGTTGCGTCCAACTTTATACAAAAACGGTACTTGGTTTGCAGACTATAAACGTATTCGAGTCATTGCAATAAAATAAAGTTATTAATCATGAGGCTAGGAATTGCAGCATTATAAATGACTACAACTGCTAGCAAGTTAATCTCAGTGGCATTGTGGTTAGGGAGTACCAAAAAATAAATTATCCATTATGTAGGGTGGGTTAGGCGCACGACAGTTGAGGTCTTACATACAGGACTTGCCGCAGCGCCGTAACCCACCATTGTTTTGGAGAGTACTACAAATTGCAGATTTTTTTAATTGGAAGTCCCTTAATCATTGCTGATGATTCAAACAAAGTATAGAAAAATATTTAGATAATAATTATACATATTTTCACTAGTTATTAGGTTCGCTATCGCCGTAATTATCGGTACTTAAGGCATTAGTCAAGGAACACCATTTTTATGACAATACAGTTCTTTGTAGAGACGAGAGGTGGCGCGTCTCTACATTGTCTTACTGATAAGGGTTTTGCTCTTATCTGAACCCTATTGATTTTTATGAGCCTAAAAAATGACTGACATAAAAATTCTATGCTCTAGTTTTAACTATAAGTAAAATTAAATACAAAACAGCAAAATGTATAATATTGCTTTTTTTGTTCGCTAAAAATAGCGAGAATTTACTGATCATTCAATTTCGGCAAATTCTCTTCATTAAGATTTATAACTGAAGGCAGAGGGCTGTTACATTATCTGCATCTAAGCTGGAAGTAAGAACCAAAATTATTTCTTAGCTTCAGTTGTTATCAATTTTGTGAATAACTTTTTAAATCACTATGTCTATTAATCTTATTAAAGATGACGACATCAAGACGGAGAAAAACCGTCCTTCTATAGAATTAGATCTTGCTCTGTCTATATTGAGACTTAAAAGTGGTATTTGGTTCATTGGAATTCCATCTTTTCTTTTTGGGCTCACAGATAGAAGCCTTGCTGCCTTTGCTGATGGATATTTATCTCCTATAGAAATCATACACATATTTACAGCCTCATTCTTTTTCTTGACTTGGCTGTTTTTAAAACCAGAGCAGAGTTTTGATGTTAATGATGTAGACAGCATTCAGAGTTATCTACATCAATCCTATCTATGTCCGAGTCAAGCCAGCGAGTTTGATTTAAAGAAGCGACATATGATTAGTCAGGAGTATCTTTTACCTTTTCCTTATGTCTGCCAAATCTACCATCTGTTGAATTTAAAACATTTGGAAAGTATTCACAAGTTCAGCCTGAATAACTTGAGAGTGATTAAGGTTAGCAATGTCCAATCTACGTCCATTGGGGGAATGATCACATTTCAAACAATGTTGGATTCTCCAGTTAATATTTTGAGAATTTGGAGACAACCAATTGTTGAAGTAGATTTAATATTGCATAATCCATACACCGTAGAACTGAGTATTCCAGTCTACAGAGACAAAAGAATAACTGTGATGTTTTATGCCTGCCCATTAACAGAAAACGAGCATTATTTCTTCATTGAGATCTACAGTGACCTAGAGTGGCCCAAACCCATATTGCAAATTATCTTGCACATTGCCTCTTGTTTGACTTTGTTTGAGGATTTGCCTTATCTACGGAAACTGGCGCAGAGAAATATAGCTCATCTAATGAACCGAAACAGGATTTCAAATCACGAAACGATGTGGCTTTTTAACAGATTTGTTGAGCTACATGGTTCGACTCTAGAAATGCCCAAATTAATTGAAGCAAGCAAATGAAATCCTGAGTCATGACTACTGAGTACTAAATATATCAGATGTAGCACTGCTTATATCTTGCAAGAGTTGCAACAGTGAGGAGGCGAAGCCTCCAAACCCTCGTTACCAGGTTCAACCTGGTAACTTTGATATTAGAGCCTCTGGCTCTTGTTGCGTGCAAGATCTGAGACTCGATACTTATCTATGCTCGTGCCAACAAAGGAGCCGCTGCAAGCAGGGTTTTTGTGTAAGGGTGTTGCGGATTGCCAAAAATCTCTTTAGTGGGACCAATTTCTACAATCTTGCCACTGTTCATCACGGCAATTCTATCACACAAAAACCGTGCTAACCACAAGTCATGAGTGATAAACAAATACGTTAACTCAAATTCTTCTTTCAACTCCAACATCAAATCTAAAACTTGCGATTGTACCGTAGCATCTAACATACTCACTGGTTCATCGCAGATGAGCAGTTTAGGACGAGTAATCAAAGCACGGGCGATCGCAACTCTTTGCTGCTGTCCACCAGATAAATCTGAGGGATAACGCTCATAGTAAACTGATGGTGGTTTTAACCCGACTTTTTCCAGCATCGAGAGCACTTCTTGTTTTGCCTTTGCCCCATCGGCTAGGTTATGAATCAGCAAAGGATCAGCTATACTTTGTCCTACTGTCATCGCTGGATTTAAGCAAGCATGGGGATCTTGAAACACCATTTGGATTTGCCGCCTAGAAACACGCATTTCTTGGCGCGACAGATGAGTTAAATCTTGTCCCAAAAACTCGACTTTACCCGCAGTCGGACGAATAAGTTGCAATATTGTCCGCGATAACGTACTTTTACCGCAACCAGACTCCCCAACCAATCCGAGAATTTCTCCTGGATAAAGTTCTAGGTTGATTCCATCCACTGCTTTAATCGTCTGATTTTGCTGTTTCAACAGTCGTTCTACAATGTTGGGTTCTAAAGTGTAATGCTGTTTTAATTCTAGGATGCGTAAAATCGGGGTTCGGGGATCAGAGATTGGTGATTGGGAAGAATGTCTCCCTGTCTCTGTTTCATCCACTGTTTGAATATGCAAAGCTGCTTTTAGGAGAGACTGGGTGTATTCGTGCTGGGGTTGCTGGAACACAGCTTTTGAAGAACCCATTTCCACCATTTTGCCGTAGTACATCACGCCAATGCGATCGCAATACTCGGCAACCATAGCCAAATCGTGGGAAATTAACAGCAGTGCCATGTTTTCTTCGCTGCACAGCCGTGTGAGTTCCTGCAAAATCTGTGCGGAGACGGTGACATCCAAGCTTGTCGTGGGTTCATCCGCAACAATCAACTTGGGGTTGAGAAGCAAGGCGAGGGCGATCGCGACTCTTTGGCGCATTCCTCCGCTAAACTCATGAGGATACTGATGCCAACGACTGGCAGGAATTTTCACCTTTTCTAAAGTGGCGATCGCTTTTTCCTTGGCTTGTTTGCTCGACAATTGCGGTGAGTGAGCCTTTAATGTTTCTAGACAGTGGTTACCTATACTCATCAACGGATCGAGGCGCGTCATCGGATCTTGGAACACCAATGATACTGCTTCTCCCCGGAATTTTCGCAACTGTTCCGGCGTCATATCAAACACTGAACGCCCTTGAAACGTCACGCGTCCCTCAATTTGGCTAGATGGCGGTAGCAATCGCATTGCAGCCCGCCCTAAAGTGGACTTACCGCACCCCGACTCTCCAACCAATCCCATTCTTTCACCAGGCTGCAATGTGAAGGATACACCATCTATTGCCCATCGAAGTTCTTCATGACCATGATGAGGATAGGCGACTCGTAAATTTTCAATACAAAATAAGGCTTCACTCATAATTACTTATTCAGCTTTTAAATTTTAAAATTAAGATAGTGTATCACATTACATACGTCAGGGTTATTACCTAAGTATTTTTTGAGAAGAATACAAAACGTAAATAAAGTTCATCATAAATTCACTGATAAATCGAGGGGATTCAGTATCAACCAATTCCTTGATATCCACGGATATATTCGGATACTTTCACCTCGATTGGTAACTGGCTTATAAAGTATTCATACTGATTTTTGATGGTTCCGTTCCGAGTTTTTTATTGGTCAAAATCTTAAATTTCAAGAATTCTTGACTTTACCTCTTGACTTTTGACGAGATTTACGACAAATTGTGCCAATTAAATATGTAATGATAACTACAAATAGAGGAGGAATATGAACCAAAAAAGTTAAGATTTTTTCATTTTCAATTTTTAATTTTTATTTGTCATTTTTTCTTGTGCGAGTGCTTGCCCTGCTGGTACTTTCTATTGCAATATGGCATTAGAGTATTCAATGAGAGTTGTCAGGCGATCGCCGATGGCATCAAGTCTATGCTTGGCAGTGGAAGCTTGCCGCGCTCCTTGGAGAAATATCACATCTATTTCCAGTAGCCGCAGCTGCTTACTTATCTCCGTCTGATAAGACTGTAACCGACCCTCATCGATACTGTCTGTGTCATTCACTAAAGGCACAATCTGTTGCTGAAAAAATTGCTGCAAGGATGTCACACTCTGCCGCAGTTGGGGTGGATCTACTTTGGTAGTCGTGACATCTGAATGCAATTGCTTCAGCAATACGTTCAATGCGTTGTATTTCTCGCGAGTTAGAGACATCAAGTTCTTCTTGAGATAGTATTAAAATCAAGGTAATGTCAAGAAATTTTTCTAATAGGTTAAAGTTTCCTAAATTTTATTTCCGAATCTCTCGCCTCATTTAGAATTTGGGGCTGGATTTGGTATAAATCCATTTTCCCAACTATGATGCTATACACCCGCACAGAAATGCGAGAGTGCGTGTGTTATTTACAGTTTCTTGTGACGGCGAGCCCGTCAATATTTTCCACTTTTGCACTTTAGTAGTAATCACGTAGGCGCGCCTATTCTATCTATGAGCAGCACTGTATTAACTTCCAGAATTGATCTTACCCTTCCGGAATGGCTACAGACTTGTCTAAAGGGGTCATCTGTACAAAGCGCCGAAGCAGAAGATGACCGAAGACAAAGTGATATGGGTTTGATTTGTCGAGCATTTGATTTTGCCTATCAGTTGCATCAGGGTCAGTACCGCAAGTCAGGAGAACCATACATATGTCATCCTGTCGCTGTTGCTGGAATGCTACGAGATTTAGGGGGCAGTGGTGATATGATAGCAGCTGGATTTCTCCATGACGTAGTGGAAGATACAGATGTTACCATTGAAGAGATAGAGCAGCGCTTTGGCAAAGAAGTGCGGCTATTAGTAGAAGGTGTCACAAAACTTTCTAAAATTAATTTCAAAAGCAAGACCGAAAGCCAAGCAGAGAACTTCCGTCGTATGTTTCTGGCAATGGCGCAAGACATTCGGGTGATTGTGGTCAAGTTAGCAGACCGACTGCACAATATGCGGACTCTGGAACACCTGGCTGACGAAAAACGTCGCCGGATTGCTTTGGAAACACGAGAAATTTTTGCTCCTCTAGCGAATCGCTTGGGCATCTGGCACATGAAATGGGAACTGGAAGATCTCGCTTTCAAGTACCTGGAACCAGAAGCTTACCGTCAAATTCAGGAGTATGTCGCTGAAAAACGGACGGCGCGGGAAGAGAGATTAACAAAAATTGCCCAAACTTTGCAGACTCGGCTAGTGGAAGCGGGAATTAAGTGTCTGGATATTAGTGGGCGTCCGAAGCACCTCTACAGCATTTACCAAAAAATGCAGAGGCAAAACAAAGAATTTCACGAAATATATGATTTAGCAGCATTGCGGGTAATTGTCAACAGCAATGAGGAATGTTACCGTGCTTTAGCAATTGTTCATGATGCTTGTCGCCCAATTCCTGGTAGGTTTAAGGATTACATAGGATTGCCCAAACCCAACCGTTACCAATCATTGCATACTGGAGTCATTGGTCCGTGGGGTCGTCCTTTAGAGGTGCAAATCCGGACACTGGAAATGCATCACGTCGCTGAGTATGGAATTGCGGCTCACTGGAAGTATAAAGAAACAGGAGGCTCGAATAATAGCCATTGGACGGCATCAGATGACAAGTTTACCTGGTTGCGCCAGCTGTTGGAATGGCAAAATGACCTCAAGGATGCTCAAGAATATTTGGAAAGCATCAAGGATAACTTATTTGAAGACGATGTTTATGTTTTCACTCCTAAGGGAGATTTGGTTGCTTTAAATCCTGGTTCTACAGCTATAGATTTTGCCTATCGCATTCATACAGAAGTTGGAAACCACTGTGCAGGGGTGCGGGTAAATGGGCGGATGGTACCACTTTCAACACGGCTGCAAAATGGTGATATCGTAGAAATTGTCACCCACAAAAACGGCCACCCCAGTTTGGATTGGTTAAATTTTGTCAGAACTTCGGCGGCGAAGAATCGGATTAAGCAGTGGTACAAGCGATCGCGCCGGGAAGAAAATATTGCTCGTGGTCGGGAATTGTTAGAAAAAGAATTGGGTAGATCTGGTGTGGAAAACCTGATTAAGTCCCAACCGATGCAGCTAGTTGCAGAGCGATGTAATTATCATTCAATGGAAGATTTACTCGCCGCTTTGGGTTATGGTGAGGTGACGCTGAATTTGGTGCTAAACCGTTGGCGAGAACTCGTCAAAGCACAACAACCTATCGTGACGACACCCCAAATTCCTACGAAAGAGGCGGCTTCAACAGCCAAAGCTTTGCGAGATATCCCACCAAGTACCTCACGCACGAGTGACTCGCCAATAGTTGGGGTAGAAGGGTTAGTATATTATCTGGCGAAATGTTGCACTCCCATTCCTGGAGAATCGATCATTGGTGCCGTGACGCGAGGTAGAGGCATTTCGATTCATCGTCAAGGATGTCATAATCTAGAAACTGTGGAGTGCGATCGCCTAGTACCAGTTCATTGGAACCCAGCAAGCGAACCCCAAAACCGTCCTCAGACTTACCCCGTGAATATTCAAATTGAAGCGCTAGATCGGGTGGGAGTGCTCAAGGATATTCTCTCTCGCTTAAGTGACCAGGGGATCAACGTACGCTATGCTCAGGTAAAAACTGCTAATGGTCAACCCGCATTAATGGACTTGGGGATCGAGATACGCGATCGACCACAACTCGAACAACTGTTCACTCAAATCAAAAAACTTAGCGACATTCTTAATATTCGTCGCGTCGGTCAGATTGATGAGTAGTCAAACTCATTCCTAAATTGTCATTCGTAATTCGTAATTGAGTTTGTAATTACGAATTACGAATTATAAATGATTTGGAACCTTTTACTGCTTGAGAAAGTCCCTAAAATTTAAATAAGATTTGGTTAATAAATACATCGGCTAGTGTATACTAACAAGCTCAACCCTAAGTGCAAACTCCTAAAAACTTAAATTTAGTCTGACCTCTGGAGGAAATTTCTATGAGGGACAAGCCACTTATGCTTTCTATGCTAGTCATGATTATAGTTTCTGGGCTAGCAACAATAGGTGTAGTGTTAGTACAACAGCCAGTTCGCACGGCTTCTGGTGGGATCGCTGATTCTGAATCGACTTCCAAAGACTTTACAAAGACAATAACACAACAGATTGCGAAACTGGAGATACAGCGTGCAATGCTAGAGCCTGTATTTACAGCAGATGCTTCAATTATCGAAAAAATTGAATCTCAGCTTGGACGCTTGCGGCAACGCCTTTCACAAGTACAGCCAGATGGCAATCAAGCAGCTGTTAATGATGCAGTATTTGAAGCTATCAAAGCGAAGATTGCAGAACTAGAAGTCAAGCGAGCATTGCTAGAGCCTGTATTTACGTCAGAAGCCCCAGTCATACAAAAAATCGACTCTCAAATTGGAAGCTTGTCGCAACGCATTGCAAAAATACAGCCAGATAACAAAGCCGCGCTCAATCATGCTGTATCTGAAGCTATCAAAGCGAAGATTACGGAACTTAAGGCAAAGCGTTCCTTGGAAGCAACTCAAGACTCCTCCACATCTCCAAACGTGACTTCAATAGACTCTAAGCTTAAAAGCTTGGAAAAACGTCTTGTCGGTCGTTGACATCCTCCCCACTCGAAGCATTGTTTGAGGGTGGGGATTCACATCATCGTTGACGTCCGCTACAGTCATCTCATGTCCAGTGAAATACACATTCCTTAGGGCTGACGCACAGAAACGGAGACACTCAGACGCGTTGAGCTTTTTGTTATGGGCTAAATCGAGTTGATAGAAATCACCAGAGTGCCCTTTTGTGATCACAAGAATAATACGCGCGTTGCATTCATACGTATACCTCATCCCGCCCTTACGGGCACCCCTTTGGGAACCTGCGGAGAGGGGCGGGGGTGAGGTTTTGAACGCAACTTGGTATAAGAAATACCTACAGCATCTTTGGGAAAGAAACCCGTAGACAAATCAATATTTTGTGTGTAATTTTGTATTAGTGATATATATTAAAATTTATTTATTTTGCAATTTAAATATAGAAATTATTTATCAAAATGATTAAAAAAATGAGATTCAGAGTAAAGACAACTCAATGGCTTGTAGTTCTTTTGGTGTTTGTTGGTTTTACATTGGGGCTGCTTCTCAGAAGAGTAGAGTTTTTTCAGGAGAAGACAACCTCAAAACCAGAAACAGCTATTTCTAGTGAATATTCAGACTTCCAACCTCAGATCAAGACAGTAAGATCAAATCCAGAGACGGTGTCTAGCCAAGATTCAAAGTCACAGCCTCAGATCAAGACAGCAACGCCAAATCCAAACACGGCTATCTCCACTCAAGTTTCAAAATCCCAACCTCAAGACAAGATAAACCAAAACAGCCAACCAGAAGTCAAGACAACACCAAATCCAAACACGGCTATCTCCACTCAAGCTTCAAAATCCCAACCTCAAGACAAGACAAACCAAAAGGGCAAATCCCAAAAGACTCCCAGTGGTTCAGTCAAAACCACTGCGGCTTTTAGGGCTTACAAACCTAGATACGAGATTGCTTGGGCAAATCCAACTAACTTTGGAGAGCGGTTTACCACAGACGTTTATGGTAGACCTGTTAACAATCAGCCAATTATAGTGCTTCATGAAACCGATGCACCAGCATCTAGTGCCGTTAATTTCTTTCAAAGTCCTAACGAGGACGAGAAGGTTCAGGCAAGCTACCATACTATGATTAAGCTAGATGGAACAGTTGTTTACATAGTCCCTCCAGAAAAGCGAGCGTTTGGTGCGGCTAACTCAGTGTTTGATGGACCGGTGGGTTCAGAAACTGTAAAGACGAATCCCCTGCTACCCGCGTCTGTGAATAACTTTGCTTATCACATCGGCTTAGAAACCCCGCCTTCCGGTATAGGAAATAACGCACAAACCCATAGCGGCTACACAGATGCTCAATACCAATCCCTTGCTTGGCTCATTGCTCAAAGTAATGTTCCAGATCAAAGGATTACAACCCATAAATTAGTGGATCGTTCAGGTCAAAAAATCGACCCTAGAAGTTTCGATTTCAATAAATTTTTGAACATACTTCATTCCTTTCGTGGCGTGGTTTGAATCAATTAAAACAGTACCAGCCGTAGTACCAGCCGCAGTGCGGGCGCTTTGGGGGATTTAAAAGAGCCACCAACGCTTTCGGTCCAATTGGTGTGGTGTTTCCCCCGGAGGATGAAACTGATAACTGATAACTGATAACTGGTAACTGTTAAAGCTAGCCACTTCCACAGAATGTTCAATAGCCAAGCTTTTACGATTTCGTTTAATGCGCTCGATTTCGTCAAGCCTTGCTGCTGTTAAGTCGCTCTCATCGTCTTCACTTGACTACCACTAGCCAAGGTCTGACCCTAAGGAGTAAATGCAACTGACCAAACAAAACGACTAACTAAAATTACCAATAATCGAGGAAAATTTCAGTATTTATACGACTAAAGGGTAGTCCAAAAATCAAGCCTGACCTGGTTTAAAATTTGAATTGATTGACACTCCCCACGGCTAAAAGCCGGGGGATTCTTGGCTCATCGACGTTTCTTG
>NZ_CAWMYC010000013.1:0-172547 GCF_963872035.1 Scytonema sp. HK-05 | reverse complement strand
CAGTATTCAAGCCAACATCTATCACTGGTCAGTTATTTTTGCCAGCCTGCACTAGTAGTCTGCCAAGGCAACTTTGCCTAGTACTCTCTTTTATTGGTAAGCTACCTGAAAACTGAGGGGTAGTATGGCAAAGAAGTACCGAAGTGGACTTGAACGAAGCAGAATTAAGCGAACTGCGCTCAGTAATTAAAACGGGTAAGCGTTCGGCTAGAACGATCACCCGCGCTCATATTCTCTTACAGGCATATGATATCAAGTCCGGTTAATTAGTTATTATTAAAGGCTCTGTGCAAAAACCGGAAAACGCGCTCCCCGGCTCTTGAGCCCCCCTGCTCCCCTACTGCCTTAATGATAAGTCTTTATCCGGACATGATATGAGGGGAAAACAGATCAAGCGATCGCCGCCACCGTTCGAGTTAATGTCTCGACTGTAGAGCGCACCCGTGAGAAATTTGTCGTTGGTGGGTTGGAGTATGCTAAAGTCGGCCGCTCTCATCCCCGAAAACCTCGTAAACTTGATGGTAAGCAAGAAGCGTTCTTGATTGCCACTGCTTGTTCGACTCCTCCATCTGGACGCACTCGTTGGACAATACAGCTTTTAGCAGATCAGTTGGTAAGCGCACAAAGGTAGATTTTGCCTACCAGATGAAAGACTTGGTGGACATTTATTGCCGGGACGCAGATATTATTCGTCTGGTAGTCGATAACCTAAATATACATCATCCAGCCGCCTTGTATGAAGTATTTGCGCCGCCTGAAGCACGCCGCATCATACAAAAACTGGAGTTTCACTACACACTCAAGCATGCGAGTTGCTTGAATCAGGTGGAAATTGAATTGTCGGTTTTATCCCGCCAATGTTTGGAGCGACGGATTGGCGATCGCTCCTGCTTAGAGTTAGAAATTGCCTCCTGGGAACAGCAGCGCAATCACCAACGGGCAAGTGTAAACTGGCGCTTTAAAACTACAGATGCACACGTCAAGTTATATCAAATCAAGTACGCATTACTCTCAAACTATTTAATTCAACAACTGAAACCTCTGGCGCTCGCCATGTCATTAGTCTAGTTATGGGTGACGATTACCTGTGACAGTTGCGTAAGTCTTGTATTAGTTACTCATCCCAGGTTCACAATATTAGATGAGGCAACAAGTGCCTTAGATTTGAAAAATGAAGGAAGTTTATATCAACAGTTACAAGTAACAAAAAAAACATTTATTAGTATAGGATATAGAGAAAGTCTATCTGATTATCATCAATGGATTTTAGAACTTTCACAAGATTCCAGTTGGCAACTTGTGACTGTGCAGGAATATCGAAATCAAAAAACAATAAATATTCAAAGCACGCCTAATAATGAGTTGCAAAGTTAATCACAAATCTTCACGGAAGCAATCACAAGTGAAGGGCTTTCTCATAAGGAAATAAGTGAATTAACTAACTATTTCATTAGCACTATCAGAAGTAAGGCAAGCAAAGGAAATTCTATCACCACTAGGGACGGCTTGACGTACTGCTATGACAAGAACCCAAGTGTGTTGAAGTGGGTGAGACTTTAGCTGAATTATCCCATATGAAAGAATAGTTTTTTTATTTTGATTAGTAAAAATCGCGCTTCCTCAGAACCCCAAGTTTTTAAAAAAGTCAGGGTTCTTGTTGTTCACTAATGAATGACTTATTACTAGTGTGTATAGGAACCTGGTTTCCTATTAAACATAATTATAGATGGAATCTGGTTCAGCAAAGAAAAGAGGCAAGAGTAGGGGCGGGTTTAAAAATATTATTTATTACTAATGATGATCTCGGCGAACCCACCCCTACTTGTTCAATAATCCAAGAAAACTGCTATAATTTGAAATTCATTACTTAAAATTGATAATTATTAATTTTTTTCTTGACTGTGCGCTTAAGTTTCTTAACTTTCTTAACTTTCTTCACTACCTGGAAATAATTACTTTTTATCTTAACTGACCTTGAACACATATGTAATTCCTGATATACTTTGAGTTGCAAAAATAATTTCCTTTAAGGAAAACACTATGCCTACAAACACAGTCAAAACAGTGGATGTCGGATCAGTACCATTCTTTGCACGTTTCTTGCAAGAGCAAACTACTGAAGGAACAGATACTCCTTCTTTCCCTTTCACTTACAAGTTTCCTTCAGATATGGAAGACAAATAATTTAGTCTTCTGCATCTGGAAAGTACCTTTGTGAGCAGGAAGATATCTTGTAATTGGCTTCATCATAATTTAAGGGAGTAACAGTTATCAAATAACTGAAAACTGCTCTTGTAAACGCAATCGCTTTCATATTATCTTATCGCCCGTGAGTAGCATTGGAACAGGAATGTACGCGCTTGCCCAAGATGCTTACTGTACTTAAGTTGTAGCCTGAGCCTTTAAAGGTGTCTATTCCTGTGATAACAATCTTTATCACAGGAAAAATCCTCTCAAAGCCTGAATTCTTGGTAAGAATGAGGCATTGAAGAAGGTAGAAATTTTATTGTTATCACAGGAATCAGTCGGAGCGCGTACATTTTGGTTCCAATGCTACTCGCACGCGAAGACTTACAAGATGCTGAGTCACTACGCTATTGCCCGATGGTTTTTCAAGAGCAAATTCCGAAGCAACAGGAATTGCGAGTGGTGTATGTCAATGGTAATGTATTTGTGGGGGCGCTAAACGCAGATGTGTATGCAGCAGCCAAAGTTGATTGGCGTAAACCAGGTGTTGAGGTTGGCGCATGGCAACATCACCAGCTCAATAATGAATTTGTGCGTCGTCTCCAAACCTTTATGGGTAAATTTGGGCTTTCATTTGGTTGTTTAGATTTTATCCTCACACCATCAGGCGAATACGTCTTTTTGGAAATCAACCCCGTAGGAGAGTGGGGAATGCTGGAGAAAGATTTGGACTTGCCCATTGCAAGTGCGATCGCAGAAGTATTACTGAGTAATAGAAACTAGGGTATTGAGCATTGTGTATTTTTCTTGTCTTCTATCCTATAGGTACTCATTTGAAAAACCTTTTTGTAGTAGCATTATGTAGATAAAAGTAGCCGCGAGCGCGCCTACATCCCATACCGCTTTGAAAGTTGACAGTAGGATTTTACTATTATTTTGATTTATAGTAAACTTCTTATTTAAAATCACGAATTATTTCTATTTGGAGATGAAATCCTTGTGACAAACCTAGTAAATACACGAACAGTTTTGACATTTGATGGGGTAGATGATTATATAGATTTTGGCAGAAACGATATTGGCGGCGTTTTCGCTCAAGGGAGTTCAGCTTTTACGGTTTCAGGATGGGTAAATCCATATCAACTAACAAATAAAGCTACTAGTTACGGAACACGCAATGTATTTTTTGCCCGTTCTTCAGAGAGATACAGCGATAATTTTGAATTCGGAATCAGTGAAACAGGAAGCATAGATGTCTACATTGATGAAAGTGTTAGCAAGGGTATCAAAACCTTCGGGCAAGGAGAATTAACTATAGGACGATGGCACTTTTTTGCTATTATTTTTAATAGCGGTCAAATAACAGTATATATTGATGAGCATGAATACAACGATTCTCTTAGAGGTTCATCTTTAAATAAAGCAACAAGTTCTGTAACTCTGGGCGCAACGTTACACAAACAGGTTTATTTCAAAGGACAATTAGCAAACATTAGCGTTTGGAATTATCCCTGTACTCAAGCACAAATCCAGATCCATCGTTGTGGACTAATAGTCGGGGATGAAGAAGGATTAGTGGCTTACTGGAAATTAGATGACGGGCAAGGAACAACAGTCAAAAACCAAACTGGAAAGTCCTATCATGGCAATTTTCGTGGTAATCCTATTTGGACTTTAGCAGAAATTCCATTTGCAACACAATCATCAAATCCAGTTCCATTTGCAGCAGAATCATCCAATCAAGAAGAGATTCAAGAAGAGATTCAAGAAGAGATCCAAATTGAAACAGCAGTTATTTCCGAAGAAAATATTTTACCACTAACTACAAATTTATTAGCAGCATCGGTATCCTTAGTCAGCAACGACGAAGACGAACCAAAGGAAATTCAACAGACAGAAACAAACAGCGAAGAATCCGAGATTATTCCAACCCCGCTCGCTCTCCAGCCACATGACGAGGAAACCAAAATAGACCAAACTGAAGAGCCCGTCAATATCCAAGAAGCACAAATATTAACTCAGGAGGAATTGCCAGAAAGCATGAATACAAAAGCCCGTCCCAAATATAAAATACTTTCCATTGATGGAGGTGGTATTCGGGGCATTATTCCTGCATTTCTCTTAGCAGAAATTGAAAGGCGGACACAAAAGCCTATATTTAGTTTGTTTGATTTAATTGCTGGCACTTCAAGCGGCGGAATTTTGGCATTGGGACTAACTAAACCCCGATTAAGTTCATCTGATGACTTGCCACAAGCGCAATACACTGCTGAAGATCTCATACAACTATTTCTTGAATATGGGGTGGAAATATTTTATGAGCCATTCTTTGAAAGACTACTTGGTCCATTAGAGGATATATTTCTCCAGCCAAAATATCCTTCCGAAAGCAAAGAAAAAATTTTAAGGCAATATTTTGGTAACGCCCCTTTAGAAAATAATCTCAAAGAAGTTTTTGTAACGACTTACGATATCGAGCAGCGAATTCCGATATTTTTTACAAACAAACTAGAAAAACAAGAGATAGAATCGAAAAATTTTAGCAAGTTATGTAGTGGTTTTTCACTCCTAGATGCAGCATTAGCAACTACCGCCACTCCGACTTATTTTGCTCCTCATCGTATTATAAATTCCCACAATAGCGGCATCGTCTATACTTTAATAGATGGTGGAGTATTTGCTAATAATCCAGCCCATTTAGCTATTTTAGAAGCACAAATTAGTAGTAAACGAAAAGCACAAAAACCCCTCAATACAGAAGACATTTTAGTAGTTTCTTTAGGTACAGGTTCGCTGACGAGTGCCTACCTTTATAAAGAAGTCAAAAATTGGGGACTCTTACAATGGGGAAAACCGCTTTTAAATATTGTGTTTGACGGTGGTAGCGAAGTGGTGTCTGGACAATTAGAACAGTTGTTTGAATCTAGCGATGGAGAAGCTAAAAGTTTTTATTATCGCTTTCAAACATTTTTAGATGAGGAACTAGAAGAGATAGATAATACCAAACTACAAAATACTCGTCAGCTACAAGCTGTAGCCCACCGCCTAATTTCTGAAAAAAGCCAACAAATTGATGAACTCTGTAGTCTTTTGTTGGGCTAAATCAGATTGCTTGGATGTCACACCAGGTAACTGGCGTACATTTTATAATCGCCAAGCGAATCTGCAACAAGTAAAATTTTTAATGGCTGCAAAAAAGAAATTAGTCATTAATTTCTGAGTCATGTTTTCACCTTATAAGGATTGTAAGTAAATACAATGGATGAACTCGTCAAAAAAATTGCTGGTTTAGGTCTTCCTGGTATACTCTTTGTGATTGCAACGGCTACATCAGGGGGTAGTGTCGCTGCCGTTGTCACTCTACTCTCATCGTTAGGGGGACCGTTGGGCTTGTTAGGAGGTTTAGGACTGCTTGGTTTGGTAGGCATTCTAGGGGAATATATAGCAGCATTTGGGATTGAAACCGTTCTCAAGCTCATTTATGCAGAACGTAGCAAAACCGAATCTGTGAGATTTCTTCTCAAAGAAATTCAAGAATTACCCATTACAGATGACCTAAAACTCAAACTGAAACATCATATTAGCCCAGTAGTCATTACTGAGCCTGGAGAAGGTTCTGGTCCGAGAACAGTCGAAATTGTTGATGAGGAACCATTAACCTAAGTAGGTTGACACAATTAAATCGAACTATGTAACCTTTTGTAAGGGAAAAGGGGAAAGGTTTTCCCCTTTTTCCCTGCGCCTTTACCCATTGCAATATAGTTATGTTTATTTACGCCCATCTACTTAGCTTTTGAGAATGTCACTTTGCAAACCCCAAACTATGAACAAGTGATTGTTGAAGATTTGTCACTCGCTGTTCAGCCAGGCGAAGGGTTATTGATTGTTGGCCCTAGTGGTAGGGGTAAAAGTTCTTTGTTGAGAGCGATCGCTTAATAAATAACTCGCCTTAAGATTATAGTTCACCTATGAGTGTCAGAGCTAGGGGACGAGAACTGTTTCCTCAGGCAACAGCACACTAGTAGCATACTTAAGGAGACGACGATTGTACCAGACTATCAAGGAATACGCGTTCGCGAAGCGGCGCGATAGCGCTTCGTTACTTTGGACAATTGAAACTAGGCAAGCAGGCACCAGCTTATAAGGCAGCTTCTATGAGTAGATATGGAAGTCGCAGGTCAATTTTGAGCAGGAGCAGTCCAGGGGCGGCAATGGGCTGACTTGTCAATAGCTCGAACTACAAAGCGCCAAACTCGCGATTGTTCTCGCTGGTGACTTTGGTGGCACACCATCTACAGAACTCACAGAAGTTTTCGGTCCGACAGGCACCTTGGTATGCTAAACACAGAAGTTTTCGGTTCGACAGGCACCTTGGTATGCTAGATCCTTACCCACTTTCGTTGATGCGATTGCCCAAGGAGCAGTGCGCAGAGCGCAATCGCTCTTGTCCGTCAGTTTCTATGGTCTTGTACTTTTTCAATGTCGCACTCCGATACCGATATGGTAAAAA
Source organism: Scytonema sp. HK-05 (assembly GCF_963872035.1). NCBI lineage: Bacteria > Bacillati > Cyanobacteriota > Cyanophyceae > Nostocales > Scytonemataceae > Scytonema > Scytonema sp. HK-05. The sequence goes on along the minus strand of NZ_CAWMYC010000013.1, from coordinate 165,850 downwards.
TCCCTCGTGCTTTGTTGGAACGTTTGACCGATACCTTGGGCTATGCCGCTTAAATGGATTTTGTCGAGCTTAGGAGGCACGCTTCACTTCCTTATGCTCAGAATGACAATTCATACCCTGATTCAGCAATGTCCCTTTATTTTTGCAAAATTGGGATGCTCCTATAAGTATTGCTATCATTCCTTCTTTTTCCTAGGAGCAATTACTGAATAACTTATTAAATTCCCACTTTTCCCACTTTTCCCACTTTTTTTAAATTCATAATTTTTTAAATTCCCACTTTTCCCACTTTTTTAAATTCCCACTTTTCTTACTTTTTTAAATTCCCACTTTTCCTACTTTTTTAAATTCCCACTTTTCTTACTACCGTTACTATCATTTTTATAGTATTGATAAAAGAATGAAACTAAAAAATTATATTAGTAGTGCATCTGCACCTTGTATGAGTTACAAGCAGTTTTAGGAAAATGAACCTTTATTTGTTTTCCACATTATCTGAAAAATTAGGTGATGAAAGCAGCTTGATTATTTCAAAAAATCGCTTTACAGGGTTGTGATTTATGAAGAAAAAATAGCTACAGAAAAAGAAAATTTAAGAAAATCAGCAATTTTTTAGTAGCCAGAAACGCGGCTAGAAATACAATTTACCTTTGCTTAAGCTAGTTTAGGCAGAAAAGTAAAATACTGGTAAAAATGCAAAGTTAAGATAAAGTTTTGAATTTGGGAAAATTTCGATATTTAGAAATGTTACTGTAACAATATTGCGGTTGGTGTTTACCAAAGAAGGCTAAAAACACTATTCATGACCTGAGAAAAGCTTGTTTATTTTTGAGATTTTTATTGAAAAGTAAGGTATTTTCATGAGAAATGATACGAGCATGCTAACAATAGTAGATGTATTAAGAAACAGGGCACTATCTCAGCAAGAGCAGAGAGCTTATACTTTTTTACAAGATGGAGAGAGAGAATTAAATAGTCTAACTTATGGAGAATTGGATCGAATTTCAAAGGCGATCGCGGCTCAACTCCAGAGTATGGGAGCATCTGGACAACGAGCTTTACTACTGTATCCATCAGGTCTAGAATTCATCGCCGCCTTTTTCGGGTGTTTGTATGCAGGAGTAGTAGCTGTTCCCGCTTACCCACCCAGGGCTAATCAGAAGATGTCCCGGCTAGAGGCGATTATCGCAGATGCCGAAGCTCAGGTGATTCTTACAACTGAAGCTTTATTACCTAACATTAAGAGTCGAGTTGCCCAGAATCCAGAATTAGCTGCATTGTCCTGTTTGGCGACCGACAACATAGACGAAAATCAGGCAGATTCATGGCAGGAAACACCCTTGTGCGGAAGCACTCTGGCTTTTCTCCAGTACACTTCGGGTTCTACGGGAACACCGAAAGGGGTGATGGTGAGTCATGAGAACCTGATGCACAATGAAAAAATTATCCAGCATGGTATGCAGCACACGGAGAAAACAATCTTCGTGGGTTGGCTTCCCCTTTTCCATGACATGGGACTGATTGGGAATATGCTGCAGCCTTTGTACTTGGGTATACCGTGCATTCTCATGTCTCCAGAGGCTTTTCTGCAAAAACCTTTCCGTTGGCTGCAAGCTATTTCACGATACAAAGCTACCACCAGCGGCGGACCTAATTTTGCTTACGATTTATGTGTGAACAAGATTACGGACGAACAGCGGGCGAGTCTCGACTTGAGTAGCTGGCAAGTGGCTTTCAACGGAGCTGAACCAGTCCGTGCAGAGACTATGGCACGGTTTACAGCAGCTTTTGCTAATTGTGGTTTTCGCCGCGAGGCATTTTACCCATGTTACGGCATGGCAGAAACAACTCTCATTGTTTCTGGTGGTCGTGTAAGCGCCCAGCCGATTGTGCAAAACGTCCAGAAACAAGCGCTAGAGCAAAATCGGGTAGTTCCAGCCTTAAGACAAAACGATGACAGCCAAACATTAGTAGGTAGCGGTGAATGCTTGCCGGAACTAGAAATTGTCATTGCCAATCCACAGACAATGGAACCGTGTCAGCCGAATGAGGTCGGTGAAATTTGGGTATCTGGACCAAGCATAGCTCAAGGCTACTGGAATCGTCAAGAGCAGACTGAGCAAACCTTTCGAGCACAACTGCGAGACACTAAAGCCCGACGATTCCTGCGGACAGGGGACTTGGGATTTTTGCTCAATGGGGAATTGTTTGTCACTGGTAGACTCAAGGATGTAATTATCATCCGGGGGCGCAACTATTATCCTCAAGATATTGAACTCACGGTAGAACAAAGCCATCCAGCACTGCGTTCTAACGCTGGAGCTGCCTTTTCAGTCGATATTGCTGGAGAAGAAAAGCTAGTCGTTGCCCAAGAAGTAGAGCGGAGTTACCTCAGGAAGCTAAATGCTAACGAAGTGATTGGGTCGATTCGTCGAGCCATAGCCCAACAGCACGATCTAGAAGTTTATGCGGTGCTGCTGCTAAAGACTGTCAGCCTTCCCAAAACATCCAGTGGTAAAGTACAGCGGAGTGCTTGTCGGGCTAAATTTCTAGCTGGAACTCTAGACATAGTGGCAGATTGGAGTCCGAATCCGAAATATAAAACAAATTTCCGCGACCTGGAAACGGAAGTAGAATTGCTGTTGCAACAACTGCAAACAGGCAAATTGCAACCAGAGCAGTCCAGCAACAACCATTCTGAAGAGCAAGCATCGAATCAACAGGTATCTCCAAGTCAAGAAGCTATCGAAGCCTGGTTAATTTCAAAGATTTCAAAGCAACTTGCTTCTTCTGATGAAATAGATATTCGGCAACCCCTAGTCCAATATGGTCTAAGTTCGTTGGCAGCTGTAGGCATTTCTGGTGACTTACAGGAATGGCTAGGACGTGAGCTTTCTCCTACACTCTTGTACGATTACCCGACGATTGAAAGTTTAGCTCGGTATTTAGCTGGATTAGAAACTGGGCATCAACAAGATGCTCACCGTACAGCAACGACTGAAGAAGCGATCGCCATTATTGGAATCGGCTGTCGTTTCCCTGGAGCAAAAGGCCCGGAAACTTTCTGGCAACTGTTGCATGATGGGGTTGATGCTGTCAAAGAAGTGTCTCCGTCACGCTGGGACATGAGTCGTTTCTCTAACAAGACGACCGCAGAGATTGAAGAAAAGCACACCCAATGGGGTGGGTTTCTCGAACAAGTGGATCAGTTTGATCCACAGTTTTTCGGTATTGCTCCACGGGAAGCCGAGCTGATGGACCCCCAACAACGGCTGCTACTAGAAGTTAGTTGGGAAGCGTTGGAGAATGCTGGACAGACACAAAAGCAAGTAGCAGGCAGTCAAACAGGGGTATTCATTGGCATCAGCAACTATGATTATTCCCGATTGGTGTTTAACCCGAAAGTCGCCATTGACCCCTATTCCGGTACTGGCAACGCTTTGAGCATTGCTGCTAACCGCTTGTCCTATGTGCTAGATTTACGAGGACCAAGCTGGGCGGTAGACACGGCGTGTTCCTCATCGCTGGTAGCTGTTCACCAGGCTTGTCAGAGTTTGCAGCAAGGCGAATGCCAGATGGCTTTAGCTGGTGGAGTCAATCTCATCCTCAGCCCTGAAGTGAGCATGACCTTCTCCAAGGCAGGAATGATAGCGGTTGATGGTCGCTGTAAGACCTTCGATGCTAAAGCTAACGGTTATGTTCGAGGAGAAGGCTGCGGTGTTGTGGTTCTTAAGCGCGTCTCTGACGCCGTTAGGGATGGAGATACTATCCTAGCTGTGATCAGAGGCTCGGCAGTTAACCAGGATGGTCGCAGCAATGGACTGACAGCGCCCAATCCACTTTCACAACAGGCAGTGATTAGTCATGCTCTTGAAAATGCGAAAGTTCAGCCAGCCCAAATTAATTATGTAGAAGCACACGGTACTGGAACCTCTCTTGGAGACCCAATCGAGCTAAATTCGCTCAAGGACATACTGATGCAGGGGCGATCGCCAGACGAACCCTGTTGGATTGGCTCGGTTAAAACCAACATAGGTCATTTGGAAGCTGCAGCTGGGATTGCTAGTTTAATTAAGGTTGTACTTTCTTTGCAGCATAAGGAAATCCCTCCCCACCTGCATTTAGAGCAGATCAATCCGTATATTTCTATAGACGGAACACCACTGTCAATCCCAACTAAGCTTCAGAAATGGGCTACAGGAAAAGAGCCTCGGTTGGCTGGAGTCAGTTCGTTTGGGTTTGGGGGTACCAATGCTCATGTAGTCTTGGAAGAGGCACCTCCAGAAATTCAAAATTCAAAATCACCGAAGATTGGAGTCTCCTCCGGAGACGCTGCGCGAACGGAGGTTTCCTCCGCTTTAACTTCTCTCAAAATCCAAAAAGAAGATAAAATTGAACGTCAATTCCATCTTCTGACTTTGTCAGCTAAAAGTGAGAAGGCACTTGGCGAGATGACGCAACGTTATGCTGATTTCTTAACAAATCATCCTGAAGTTTCTTTGGCGGATGTTTGTTACACAGCTAACACTGGGCGATCGCATTTTAACCACCGCCTTGCTGTAGTTGCCAAATCTAGTGTGCAGTTGCAAGAAGCACTAAATGCTTTTGCCGATAGCAGGGACGACAGACTGGTGAACGGTCAGGTAAGTAACAAGCGCCAGAAGATTGCGTTTTTATTTACTGGTCAAGGCTCTCAATATGTGGGTATGGGACGGCAACTGTACGAAAATGCGCCCGTCTTTCGCGCCGCCCTTGATCAGTGCGATGAAATTCTACGTCCATACTTGGGGCAGTCACTCCTGCAAGTGCTGTATCCCAAACCAGAGGAGAACTCACCACTAGACCAAACCGCTTACACCCAACCTGCCCTATTCGCCATAGAGTATGCTTTGGTGCAACTGTGGAAATCCTGGGGCATTCATCCTGATGCCGTCATGGGTCATAGTGTCGGAGAATACGTAGCTGCCACTGTTGCTGGAGTCTTGAGTTTAGAGGATGGGCTGAAGCTGATTGCCCACAGAAGCCGCTTGATGCAGAGCTTACCTGCTGATGGTGAAATGGTAGCAGTGTTTGCTGACGAAAAAGAAATACGTGAAGTCACCAAAATCAATAATAAAACAGTAGCATTTGCAGCATTTAATGGCTCGGGTAACACGGTGATTTCAGGCTCGGCACAGGCAGTGCAAGCAGTTTGTGTTGAGCTTGAGGCAGCAGGAATAAAGACCAAAAAACTACAAACCTCTCACGCCTTCCATTCACCGTTGATGGAGCCGATACTTGCTCAATTCGCTGAAGTAGCAGCTACAATCAACTATGCGCCTCCGCAAATCACCATCATCTCCAACCTTACAGGTTCTCAACTGACATTCGAGGAGATATCACCTGATTACTGGTGTCGTCATTTGCGCTCTGGTGTGCAATTTGCCAAAAGTATCAACACACTTCATGCGAGTGGTTATGAGGTGTTTGTGGAGATAGGATCAAAACCAACGTTGTTGGGGATGGGGCGCAACTGCTTAAGCGAACAAGTGGGAGTTTGGCTGCCTTCCTTGCGTCCGGGACACGAAGATTGGCGGGTATTACTCCAAAGTTTAGGGGAGCTATATGTGCGTGGAGCAGACGTAGACTGGTCGGGCTTTGACCAGGACTATGGGCGCAGGCGCGTCATGTTGCCCACCTATCCCTTCCAACGACAGCGCTATTGGGTCAATATCCGCGAAAACGAGCATTCACAAGCAGGCAATTTATTTCAAGAAAAGACTCAAAGTCCCATCATGAAACTCTTGAGCCAAGGAGATACTCAACAGGTAGTCCAAAATTTAGAAAAGGCAGGAGAACTTTCAGAAAATGAGTTACAATTACTGCCCAAGCTCTTGCAACTGTTAATTAAACAAGATCAACAGTTGCTAACAGCATCCATCAAAGATTGGCTCTATGAGGTACAGTGGCAGCAGTTGCCGCGTGATGTAGAGACGCGCCATGGCTCGTCTGTACAGAAGAACGGGATTCGGAAAGCTGGTACTTGGCTAATTTTTGCTGACTTGGAAGGTGTGGGACAAACCCTAGCCAAACTTTTGCGATCGCGGGGTAACACGTGTATTTTAGTTTATCCAGGGAATAGCTATAACATCAAAGAGGGCGAAACTTGGAGCATCAACCCTTATAGCCCAGTAGATTTTGAATTTCTGTTCCAAAAGGTTTTAGGAATGGAGCGACCTTTACAGGGGATTGTCCACCTGTGGAGTTTAGAGGCAGAATTGGCTTGGGATCTGACAGTCTCCTCTTTAGAACAGGCTCAGACCTTCGGTGTTGGGAGCGTGCTGCATTTGCTGCAAGCTGTAATAAAGAAACTAAACTTCGCATCTGCTTCCCCCCTACCTCGGTTGTGGTTAGTGACACGGGGAGCGGTACCAGCAGGTTCAGAGCTTCCTGGGGTGGCACAAGCGAGTCTATGGGGGCTAGGCAAAGTCGTGGCACTGGAACACCCAGAATTATGGGGTGGAATGCTCGATTTAGCGCCCAATTCCACGAATGATGAAGCAAAAGATATATTAGCAGAAATTGAGGATTCCCTTGGGGAAGACCATATTGCCTTGCGTAACGGCAATCGATATGTTGCTCGCTTAGTGCCCAAGCAACAGGAAGAATCCAAACAAGTGACGCTGCGCTCAGATGGCACTTACCTAATTACTGGAGGTTTGGGTGCTTTGGGACTAAAAGTAGCCCACCTACTGGTGTCCCAAGGGGCGAGACAATTGGTGCTCACTGGGCGCAACACTGAAAAAGACGAAGCGCAATCAACCTTGAGGGAATTGGAACAACTAGGAGCTAAGATATTCCTCCAAAAGGTAGATGTATCCGATGAAGCGGATATGGTGAGATTGCTTGAGACAGTTCAGGCAACAATGCCACCGTTGCGAGGAATTGTTCATGCTGCCGGAGTTTTAGATGACGGCATCTTGCAACAGCAATCCTGGGAACGCTTTAGTAAAGTGATGGCTCCCAAGGTAAGAGGGGCTTGGAATCTACACACCTTGACCGATGGTCTACCGTTAGACTTCTTTGTTGTATTTTCTTCAGCAGCTTCATTACTCGGCTCGCCAGGTCAAGGGAATTACGCAGCAGCCAATAGCTTTATGGATGCTTTGGCTCATCATCGCCGCTTGCAAGGACTACCAGGATTAAGCATTAACTGGGGACCTTGGGCCGAGGTGGGGATGGCAGCAAGCTTGGCAAACCATCAGCAAGCTGCTAACGCGATGGGACTTTCTAGCATCGCTCCAGATCTTGGATTGCAGGTGCTGAAACAGGTGCTTTTACAAGCCAGTTCACAAGTTGGGGTGCTACCAATCGATTGGTTAGTGTTAAGGCAGCAATTAAGCCTAGGTGGTCAACTGCCGCCGTTGTTCTTTGAATTGTTTGGTAAGACAAAAACCCAGGCAGAAAGCGATTTGGCATCGGTGCAACCGTCTGATATTCTACAAAAATTACAGGCGGCTCCGGCAAGCGATCGCCTCTCCCTATTAACTGCTTACATTCAAGGAGAAGTCGCCAAGGTTCTCAAATTTGCATCATCTCAATTGCCCGATCCAAAACAAAACTTCTTCGATATGGGTATGGATTCTCTGACATCAGTTGAGTTCAAAAACCACTTGCAGAACCATTTCGGGCGATTCTTTCCATCAACTTTAGTCTTTAACTATCCCAACATTAACGCCCTTGTCCAATACCTATCTCAAGAAGTTTTGTCCCTAGAAATGTCTGCTCAAGCAAGTCAGGATTTGCTGGAAAGTCAAGAAGAACTGACCACTTCTTTAGAAGAACTTAAACAACTTTCTGAGAGCGAGGTGATGGTTTTAATTTCTCAAGAATTTGAAGCGTATCGCTAAGGAGGATTTCTTTTTATATGAGTCAGTTCCCATCAAATACTAACGAACTCTCTCCACTGCAACAATCGCTTTTTGTAGTGCAGAAATTGAAATCCAAGCTTGCTGAGATTGAAAATGCAAAAACAGAGCCAATTGCCATTATCGGCATGAGTTGTCGGTTTCCTGGTGGAGCCAATGACCCGGAGGCATTCTGGCAGCTATTGCATGAAGGTGTAGACACCATCGCTGAGGTGCCAGCCCAAAGGTGGAACACTGATGCTTACTACGATTCAAACCCTGATGCACCGGGGAAAATGTACGCTCGGACTGGGGGTTTTGTAGATAACGTAGACCAGTTCGACCCCACGTTCTTTGGGATTTCCCCTCGGGAAGCAATCAACTTAGACCCCCAGCAGCGCTTGCTACTGGAGGTGAGTTGGGAAGCTTTGGAAAATGCCGGACAGCCATCGGATCAGTTAGATAATAGTCAAACCGGCATTTTTGTGGGCATTGGACAAAATGACTACGCACAATTGAAGTTCGATGATCCGACACAAATCGACGCTTACAGCGGAACTGGGAATGGCTTTTGCTTTGCGTCTGGTCGGTTGTCCTATGTTCTCGGGCTACAAGGTCCCAACATGGCGATTGATACCGCTTGCTCTTCTTCGTTAGTTGCCATTCATTTGGCTTGCCAAAGCCTGCGTACAGGAGAGTGCAATCTGGCTTTAGCAGGCGGTGTACAGTTAATCTTATCGCCAGAAATCACCATTTTTCTGTCTAAGACACACGCTCTCTCCCCAGACGGTCGATGCAAGACGTTCGATGCCGATGCCAATGGCTTTGGTAGAGGTGAAGGCTGCGGAGTGGTGGTGCTTAAGCGCCTATCGGATGCTGTAGCAAATCGAGATAACATCTTAGCTGTGATTCGAGGTTCAGCAATTAACCACGATGGACCTAGCACAGGTTTGACAGTTCCAAATGGACTAGCTCAGCAAAAACTCATTCTTAAGGCTCTACAAAACGCTAAAGTAGAACCTTCTGAGGTAAGTTATGTAGAGGCTCACGGCACAGGAACAGCACTAGGTGACCCAATTGAAGTGGAGAGCTTAGCAACCATATTTGGCAAGGGACGCTCTCAAGACAACCCCTTGGTAGTTGGTTCGGTGAAAACCAACATCGGTCACTTGGAAGCAGCAGCAGGAGTCGCAGGTTTAATGAAGGTGGTGCTTTCGCTGCAACACAACGAGATTCCACCTCACCTGCACTTCAAACAGCCGAATCCTCACATCAACTGGGATGAGGTAGCAGTGATGGTGCCAACGTCGCCGATGCCTTGGTTTTCAGGACAAAAGCGGCGGTTGGCAGGAGTCAGTTCCTTTGGGATGAGCGGTACCAACGCTCATATAGTGTTGGAAGAAGCACCGATATTAGAACCTGTCAAAGCGTCCGTGGAACCAAGAGCAGATCTACTAACGCTATCGGCAAAGACTCAAGAGGCGCTGTTGCAGTTAGCACGAAAATATGAGAATCATCTAGCTGTCAATCCGTCGTTAGATATAAAAAACATTTGTTATACTGCCAATGCGGGTCGAACTCATTTCAACCACCGCCTTGCTTTGGTTGCCTCGTACAACGCACAAGTGCGTGAACAGCTAGCAAACTTCTCAGGCGGACAGGAAACAGCACAGGTATTTCAGGGACATAGCAGCAGTTTGCCCAAAGTAGCTTTCCTGTTCACAGGTCAGGGGTCTCAATATGTGGGTATGGGACGGCAACTGTACGAAAGTGCGCCGATTTTCCGCGCCGCCCTTGATCAGTGCGATGAAATTCTGCGTCCTTACTTGGGGCAATCGCTACTGCAAGTGCTGTATCCCCAACCAGGAGAAAGTTCACCACTAGACCAAACCGCTTACACTCAACCTGCCTTATTCGCCATAGAGTATGCTTTGGTGCAACTGTGGAAATCCTGGGGGATTCATCCTAATGCTGTCATGGGTCATAGTGTCGGGGAATACGTAGCTGCCACTGTTGCTGGAGTCTTGAGTTTGGAGGATGGGCTGAAGCTAATTGTTTCTAGAAGCCGCTTGATGCAGAGCTTACCTGCTGGTGGTGAGATGGTGGCAGTGTTTGCTGATGAAGCTTCTATACGTGCAGCTACTGAAATAAATGAAAAAAAAGTAGCATTTGCAGCATTTAATGGACCGACAAACACGGTGATTTCTGGCTCTGCACAGGCAGTTCAAGCAATTTGTGATGAGCTTGAGGCAGCAGGAATAAAGACCAAAAAGCTACAAACCTCCCATGCCTTCCACTCACCGTTGATGGAGCCGATGCTGGCTCAATTCGCTGAAGTAGCAGCTACAATCAACTATGCCGCTCCCCAAATGACCATCATCTCCAACCTTACAGGTTCTCAACTGACATTCGAGGAGATATCACCTGATTACTGGTGTCGTCATTTGCGCTCTGGTGTACAATTTGCCAAAAGTCTCAACACACTTCATGCGAGTGGTTATGAGGTGTTTGTGGAGATAGGACCAAAACCAACGTTGTTGGGAATGGGGCGCAACTGTTTACCAGAAGAGGTGGGAGTTTGGTTGCCTTCCTTGCGTCCGGGACACGAAGATTGGCAGGTATTACTCCAAAGCTTAGGGGAGCTATACGTGCGCGGAGCAGACGTAGACTGGTCTAGTTTTTACCAAGACAATTTGGGACAACGAGTTAGCCTACCAACTTATCCTTGGGAGCGATCGCGCTATTGGATTGAGCCAAAACCAGCTGACAAAAACTCGCACCGTCTGCAAGCACCTCAAAACGCAAACTATACCACAGGACATCCACTTTTAGGTTCTCAATTAAAAACAATTGCGCATCTTCCCAACAGTTACTTTTGGGAACTTGAGCTTGATAGGCACCGCCTCCCTTATCTCACGCAGCATCGACTCCTGGGAGCCGCAGTTGTCCCTGTCGCGGTTTACGCAGAAATGGCTTTGGTTGCTTGCGAAGAAGCTTTTGGGGGATTTCATCAAATCAGAGATCTGGAACTGCACAATGTACTCTTCATCCCTGAGAATGGCACTCAAACCGTTCAAATTATCCTTACTACTGATGGGGATGGCTTAGCATCTTTTCAAGTTTACAGCCGCCCAACAGATGGAGAACCATCCTCTAAAAAGTGGACATTGCATGCAACTGCAAAAATTGCTCACAGTAACGAACAGGAGAAAAAATTATGCAGTTTGGCTTAATGTTCTTTGCCAGTAGTGAAGAGGCTTTAATCGGAGATAAATATCATCTGGTTATTGAGAGTGCTAAATTTGCAGACCAACACGGCTTTTCTAGTTTGTGGGTACCAGAACGACATTTTACTGAGTTTGGATGTCTTTACCCAAACCCAGCAGTGCTGCATGCGGCACTAGCAAGAGAAACTAAGCACCTCCGCTTGCAGGCTGGCAGTGTAGTCACGCCAATACACAATCCCATCCGGATTGCGGAAGAGTGGGCTGTTGTCGATAATTTGTCAGGAGGTCGGGTAGGAATTTCCTTTGCTCCTGGCTGGAACCCTGATGACTTTGCTTTCTTTCCAGAAAGATATCAAGACCGCCATAAAGAAATGCTTTCTGGCATCCAGATTGTAGAAAAACTTTGGCAGGGAGAATCCATCTCGGCAACAAATGGCAAGGGTAACCAGATTGACATCCGGATCTACCCAACGCCAATTCAAAAAAAATTGCCTGTTTGGCTCACAGCTTCTGGAAATCCCCAAACTTTTATTAAAGCTGGGGAGATTGGTGCCAATCTTTTAACTCATCTTTTAGATCAGACCATTGAACAGTTAGGCGAAAAAATTGCCCTTTATCGTCAAGCACGGGCAAATCACGGACACGCTCCGGAAACAGGTGTGGTAACGGTAATGTTGCATACCTTTGTTGGAGAGGACATGAATGTCGTCCGCGAGCTGGTTCGCAAACCTTACTGCGAATATCTCAAGTCGAACATCGGTTTACTTAACAATCTTGGCAGCAGTAGAGGTCACAGCGTAAATATCGCTGCCATGTCTGCAAAAGACCTGGATGATTTTGTTAATTTCTTATTTGAAAGATTTGCTGCTTCTAGAGGACTCATCGGAACACCAGAAACCTGTGTTGATTTACTGGAGCAATTAGATAATATAGGTGTGAATGAAGCTGCCTGTCTGCTCGACTTTGGACCGAACGCAGATTTAATTCTCAAGCATCTACCTTATTTAAATCAACTAAAAGAGCGTTACAATGTCGAACAAAAGCGATCGCCTTTGACGTTAGGCTTTGCGCAATCGCCGCCCAATGGGCATTCAACTGTAGCCGAAGTGTTGACTACATTGAATTTTTCGGAGACTTCAACGAATGGTGCTAATCCTACTTTAGAGCTACCAGAACAAATCCAAGCTCGATGTCAAGAAGAAATTCCTGGTTCGGAATTTTATCACAAGTTGCACGAACACAGGGTTCAGTTGGAAGGAAGTTTTCAGGGTATAGAACACATCTGGCGACGTGATGGGGAAGCCCTAGGGCTAGTGCAGCTTAAGGAAGAACTCAAACCATCAGCAGATGCTTACAAAATCCACCCGGCGTTCTTGGATGCTTGTTTCCAGGTGTTAGGAGCAGCATTACCAACTTACAATTCCTCTAATAATCAAGGTACGCTTTACATACCTTCTGGTCTTCGCAGTTTGCAAGTTTACGATCCAATTGACAAAGAGGTATGGAGCCACGCGGTTCTGCGGTCATCGGTGAGCGATAGTGCGGACGAGTTAGTGGGAGACGTGTACATCCGCGATCGCCAAGGAAAGATGCTGGTCAAAGCCTCTGGTTTACAGCTACGGCGAACTGAAACTCCTAAACAACAGACCAGTCAAGAAAACCTTAACGATTGGTTCTATGAAGTGGAATGGGAACCAACATCACCACTAGAAATCAACAGCCCGCAACCAGAACAGCCAGGGAGTTGGCTAATATTTACAGACAGCAGTGGTGTTGGACAGAGACTGGCAGCACTTCTCACGGCACGCGGAGAAACATGTTTTATAATTTCCCCAAGTAAAGACCAGGTTTCAGAACAGGGACAATTTTGGATCGACCCAAATCGTCCAGAGCAGATGCATCAATTCATTGAGAATGTACTCGAACCGAATCAACCGTTGTACAAAGGTGCGATCCATTTGTGGAGTCTCAATGAAACTTTTTCTGATGAGATGACATCTTCATCTTTGGAAACGAGCCAAGTGTTGGGAGTTAGTAGTGTATTGAGCCTACTTCAAGCACTAAGCAATGTTAAACAAACCGTGCCCCCTCGTTTATGGCTTGTTACTAAAGGTGCTCAGTCAATAGGTACAGAGTCTTCACTTCCAGCGATCGCCCAGACACCACTTTGGGGTTTAGGTAAAACCTGTGCTACAGAGCATGCAGATATCTGGGGAGGAATGGTAGACCTAGATCCTCAGGCGACAGAAGATGAAACAGCGTCTCAATTGCTGAACGTCATTTGCACTCAGGACGTAGAAGATCAACTTGTTTTCCGTCATGGACAGCCTTATGTTCCCCGTCTCGTACAAAAGCGCGAATCAGTAGAAAATGCGCTGACCTTTAGTTGGCGCAACGATTACAGTTATCTACTCACTGGAGGGTTAGGGGGTATAGGGCTTCAAGTCGCTCAATGGATGGTAGAACAAGGTGCTCGGCATCTCATTTTATTAGGACGTACTCCCTTGCCTCCACGCTCAACTTGGAGTGAGGTAGAAGAAGGTAGTATAGCTAACCAAATAGCTGCTATTCTGAACTTGGAAGCCCAAGGAGCCAGTGTGTATCTCGCTTCAGCTGATGTAGCAGATGAGACAGAAATGTCCGAAATGCTACAAACACTGAAAGACCAAGGTTGTCCACCAGTTCGAGGTGTGGTACACATGGCAGGTATACCCGGAGGAAAATTATTAGTAGAACTGGATGCTGAGCGAGCGAATCAGGTATTGCGTCCAAAAGTGATGGGAGGATGGCTTCTGCACCGCCTTTTTGAAAAAGTCGATTTAGACTTTTTCATACTTTTTTCTTCGGCAACGCACCAACTGGGCTTACTGAGTCGCGGAGTAGGAGATTACAGTGCTGCCAATGCCTTTTTGGATGCTCTTGCTGATTATCGTACAGTTCAAGGGTTGCCAGCAGTTAGCATTGAATGGGGACCTTGGGCGTCCGTGGGTATGGCTGCACGGGTTCGCAACGACGAGCGACTTGCACGCTTCGGAATTGGAAGTATTACCCCCGAGCAGGGACTGCAAGCAATGAGCCGTGCTTTACGCCAAAACTCACCTTCTGTTTGGGCAATTCCAATAAACTGGTCACAGCTTCTGCAAATGGACCAGTTCGCTGCTAAATCTCCTTTTCTCTCGAAGTTGAGCCGCCAAGTATTCTCACAAGGAGGCGCGCTGGGTTCTCAACAGTTAAAGGCGAGCGAAAGTGAGATTTTACAAAAGTTAAAACAGCACCAAGCAAGCGAACGTTTCTCTGTCTTAACTGCTTACATTCAAGGAGAAGTCGCCAAGGTACTGATGCTTGAGCCATCCAAATTGCCAGATCCGCAACAAGGTTTCTTTGACATGGGTATGGACTCTTTGATGGCGGTCGAGTTCAAGAACCGTTTGGAAGCTAGTTTTGGTGCTTCTCTTCCAGTGACTTTAACCTTTGAATACCCGACGATTAAAGATGTTGCCGGATATCTGGTTAGGGAAGTTATGGATTGGGATGTCCCTGCGGCAAATGAGACGGAGTTACCTAAAGGCGAAGACGAGCAAGCCGAGGCTTTGTCAGAGGTAGAACAGCTTTCCGATGATGGAGTAGAAGCGTCAATTGCGGAGGAACTCGCAAAACTAGAAAATTTGGTGAGGGGGAACTGAAATGGGCAACATTTCTGAGAGAGTAGAAAAATTATCTGAATCGCAACGACTTCTTCTGGCGTTGAAGGAAGCGCGAACCAAACTTGAGGCGGTTGAGCGTTCAAAAACAGAGCCGATCGCAATTATTGGTCTCGGCTGTCGGTTCCCAGGGGGTGCTCACGATCCAGATAGTTACTGGAGACTCATGCGTGATGGTGTAGATGCGATTGTAGAAATTCCCCGTGACCGCTGGAATATTGATGCTTACTATGACCCAGACCCTGATGCCCAAGGGAAAATGTACATCCGTATGGGTGGATTTCTGCAACAACAGGTAGACCAGTTCGACCCCGTGTTTTTTGGGATTTCTGCTCGGGAGGCGGCGAGCATAGATCCGCAGCAGCGGTTACTGTTAGAGGTGAGCTGGGAAGCTTTGGAAAGGGCTGGAATTGCACCAAAGTCTCTAGCTGGTAGCCGAACTGGCGTTTTCGTAGGAATCGGTCAAAATGATTACGGACAATTGCAACTTTCCAGTGACCCTACAAGTATCAGCGTTTATGACGGCACGGGTAATGGCTTTTGCTTTGCGTCTGGTCGATTGTCTTATATTCTAGGGCTACAAGGTCCAAGCGTATCTATGGATACTGCTTGCTCTTCTTCGTTGGTGGCTATCCATTTAGCTTGTAAAAGCCTCCGCACGGGAGAGTGCGATATGGCTTTGACTGGCGGCGTACAATTGATGTTGTCACCAGGAGCAAATATTTTTCTATCTAGGTCTCATGCCCTCTCCCCTGATGGTCGCTGCAAGACCTTCGATGCCGCAGCTAATGGTTTTACTCGAGGCGAGGGCTGCGGGATTTTAGTCCTCAAGCGTCTCTCGGATGCTGAAGCAGATCGGGACAACATCTTAGCTGTGATTCGGGGTTCAGCAATGAACCACGATGGACCAAGTAGTGGTTTGACGGTTCCCAATGGCTCGGCTCAACAAGTGCTGATTCGGCAAGCACTGAAGAACGCGAAGGTAGAACCGTCGGAAATAAACTATGTCGAAGCTCATGGTACGGGAACGCCTTTGGGAGACCCGATTGAGGTAAGAGCTTTAGGAGCTGTGCTGGGTGAAGGGCGATCGCCAGACAACCCTGTGATCATTGGTTCGGTGAAAACCAACATCGGTCACTTGGAAGCATCAGCAGGAGTCGCAGGTTTAATTAAGGTGGTGCTTTCCCTGCAACACAACGAAATTCCAGCTCACCTGCACTTCAAACAGCCGAGTCCTTACATCAACTGGGATGAGCTGCCAGTGAAGGTGCCAACGTCGCCGATACCTTGGTTTCCAGGAGAAAAGCGGCGGTTGGCAGGAGTCAGTTCCTTTGGGCTAAGTGGTACCAACGCTCATATAGTCTTGGAAGAGGCACCAGTATCAAAGCCTGTACAAGCTGAAGTGGAGCGCCCGTTGCATCTGCTAACGCTATCGGCAAAGACTCAAGAGGCACTGTTACAGTTAGCACGAAAATATGAGAATCATCTAGCTGTCAATCCGTCGTTAGATATAAAAGACATTTGTTATACTGCCAATGCGGGTCGAACTCATTTCAGCGATCGCCTTGCTTTAATTGCGTCCTCATCTGCACAACTGCGTGAACAGCTAGCAAACTTCTCTAGCCGACAGGAAACAGCACAGGTATTTCAAGGACACAGCAGCAGTTTGCCCAAAGTAGCTTTCCTGTTCACAGGTCAGGGGTCTCAATATGTGGGTATGGGACGCCAACTGTACGAAAATGCGCCGGTTTTCCGCGCCGCCCTTGATCAGTGCGATGAAATTCTGCGTCCATACTTGGGGCAATCGCTACTGCAAGTTTTGTATCCTGAACCAGGGGAAAGTTCACCACTAGACCAAACCGCTTACACTCAACCTGCCCTATTCGCTATAGAGTATGCTTTGGTGCAACTGTGGAAATCCTGGGGCATTCATCCTGATGCTGTCATGGGTCATAGTGTTGGAGAATACGTAGCTGCCACTGTCGCGGGAGTATTGAGTTTACAGGATGGACTGAAGCTGATAGCCCACAGAAGCCGCCTGATGCAGAGTCTACCTGCTGGTGGTGAAATGGTGGCAGTGTTTGCTTCGGAAAAAGAAATACGTGAAATTACTAAGACAAACGATAATATAGTAGGATTTGCAGCCTTTAATGGACCGCGAAACACGGTGATTTCTGGCTCTGCACAGGCAGTTCAAGCAGTTTGTGCTGACTTAGAGGCAGCAGGAATAAAGACCAAAAAGCTACAAACCTCTCACGCCTTCCACTCACCGTTGATGGAGCCGATACTCGCTCAATTCGCTGAGGTGGCTAATCAGGTAAGTTATGCTGCTCCCAAAATTCCCATCATCTCCAACCTTACAGGTTCTCAACTGACATTCGAGGAGATATCGGCTGATTACTGGTGTCGTCATTTGCGCTCTGGTGTACAATTTGCCAAAAGTCTCAACACACTTCATGAACGTGGTTATGAGGTATTTGTGGAGATAGGACCAAAACCAACGTTGTTGGGGATGGGGCGCAATTGTTTACCAGAAGAGGTGGGAGTTTGGTTGCCTTCCTTGCGCTCAGGACAGGAAGATTGGCGGGTATTACTCCAGAGTTTAGGGGAACTATATGTGCGTGGAGCAGACGTAGATTGGTCGGGCTTTGACCGGGACTACGGGGGTCGGCGTGTGATGTTGCCCACCTATCCCTTCCAACGACAGCGCTATTGGGTGGAAAAGGCTCACAGCGATTATCAACAAGCATTACCATCCCAACCACAAATCCAGACATCAATTGTCAATCTGCTGCATCACGGCAATGTAAAACAGTTAGCACAGCAGCTAGAGGGAGCAAGCAATTTCTCACAAGAGCAGATGAAAATGCTGCCCCAGTTGCTAGAAGCCCTGGTTACGCAACACCGACAAGAAGTACAAGCTGCTGTCATTAAAGATTGGCTCTATGAAGTACAGTGGCAACAGATGCCGCAGCGGTTGCAGACGCCCGAACAGGAAGGCTTAGAGTACCCACCAGGAACTTGGGTGGTTTTTGCCGACGCTAGTGGTGTGGGACAAGCCCTAGGAGAAATTTTACAACGGCGTGGGCAGAACTGTGTTCTGGTTTATACTGGGGAGGCATATCAAACCTTAAAAACAGGAACTTGGAGCATCAACCCAACCAGCCCTGAGGACTATGAGCGTCTGTTTCAGGAGGTATTAGGGACCGGAGTTCCGCCATTAAAGGGCATAATCCACCTTTGGAGTTTAGAGGCGGCTTTGCCAGATGCACTGTGCATCACAACTCTGGAGCAGGCGCAGAACTTGGGTTCTAGAAGCGTATTGTATTTGCTCCAGACGGTGGTCAAGCATTATGAATCACCCTCACCCCGATTGTGGTTAGTGACACGGGGAGCGGTGCCAGCCGGTTCAGAGCTTCCTGGGGTGGCGCAAGCGCCTCTATGGGGGTTAGGCAAAGTCCTGGCGCTGGAACACCCAGAATTGTGGGGCGGAATGCTCGATTTAGCTCCGGAATATACTGGTGATGAAGCCACAGAGTTGTTAGCAGAAATAGAGAATTCTTTTGGGGAAGACCATATTGCCTTTCGCAACGGCGATCGCTATGTCGCTCGCTTGGTACCCAAGCAACAGGAAGAATCCAAACAGGTGAGGTTGCATTCAGATGGCACTTACCTAATTTCTGGCGGTTTGGGTGCTTTGGGACTAAAAGTAGCCCGCCTGCTGATGTCCCTGGGAGCGAGACAATTGGTGCTGACTGGGCGCAACACTGCTTCCGATGAAGCACAATCAACCCTGAGGGAATTGGAACAACTAGGAGCCAAGGTATTCCTCCAAAAGGTAGATGTATCCGATGAAGCGGATATGGTGAAATTACTTGAGACAGTCCAGGCAACAATGCCACCGTTGCGAGGAATTGTTCATGCTGCCGGAGTTTTAGATGACGGCATCTTGCAACAGCAGTCGTGGGAACGCTTTAGTAGAGTAATGGCTCCCAAGGTAAGAGGGGCTTGGAATCTACACACCTTGACCGATGGTCTACCGTTAGACTTCTTTGTTGTATTTTCTTCAGCAGCTTCATTACTCGGCTCGCCAGGTCAAGGGAATTACGCAGCAGCCAACAGCTTCATGGATGTTCTGGCTCATTATCGCCGTTCCCAAGGATTACCAGGATTGAGCATCAATTGGGGACCTTGGGCTGAGGTGGGGATGGCAGCAAGCAAGGCAAACCGTCACGAAGCTGCCAACGCGATGGGACTCGATAGCATCGCTCCAGAGCTTGGATTGCAGGTGCTAAAACAACTGTTACAAGTCAGTTCACAGATTGGGGTGCTACCAATCGATTGGTCAATTTTGAGGCAGCAATTAAGCCTAGCTGGTGGTCAACTGCCGCCGTTGCTCTTTGAATTTACTAAAACAGAAACCCAGGAGCAAACTGAGTTGGCATCGGTGCGACGGTCTGATATTCTACCACGATTGTCGCAGGCTCAAAATAGCGATCGCTTGGATCTCTTAGTAGCCTACCTGCAATCGGCTGTCATTAAGGTTTTGGGGTTTGACGGATCGTTAATTTTAAATCCACAGCAGGGCTTGGTGGAATTAGGCCTTGATTCTTTAATGGCTGTTCAACTCAAAAACGCGATCGCAACTGACCTTAATCTCAATGTTCCTCTAGAAAAGTTCATTGATGGTTCTACCATTGTGCAACTAGCAGAGCTATTACTTGACGAATTAGCCATAATAACCACAAGGCCATCGGTATCCCCATCTTCCCCCTTAGAAAATGATTTGGAGGTAATCAAACTACCAGTAGAAGTCTGCTCTACCTCTGCATCTCTTGCATCAGCAGCTACATCAAGCCAGGACAGTTGGATAGAGGGTGAATTATGAATTTAGTTGAGTTTTTGCAAGAGCTTTCGGCAAAGAATGTAGAACTGTGGGTCGATAGCGGCAAACTGCGCTATCGAGGTCCTCAAGATGTATTAACTCCAGAATTATTAAACGATATTAAGCGAGTTAAGGAAAAAATTATACTGCTGCTGCAAAAGCATAGTGAGACGGCTCAAACCATTCCTCTGTGTCCTATAGAACGGAATGGACACATACCACTGTCGTTTGCTCAGCAACGTATGTGGTTTCTACAGCAGTTAGAGCCAGAAAGCGCCTTTTACAACCTGCCGGCGGCTATGCGTTTTGAAGGTCAGCTTAATGTCAGTGCCCTTGAGTACAGTATCAATTACATCATCAGCCGCCACGAAGTTCTACGCACTAACTTTATTCAGGTAGAGGGACAACCCTTTCAAATCATCCACCCTGCCCGTTCCTTGACACTGACTGTTGTGGATTTGCGTTTACACGGCGTATCCGAGTTTGCTGAAAGTGAACTAGAAATCTATTGCCAGCAATTAGCTATAGAAGAAACCCAACGCCCGTTTGACTTGGCAACTGAGGCGCTAGTGCGGGCTAGTTTGTTCAAGCTTACAGAGACAGAACACATCCTGCTACTGGTGATGCACCATATAGTTTCAGATGGTTGGTCAATGGGTGTACTCATCCGGGAGATAACAGCAGTCTATCAAGCTGTGTGCAGTCAAAAGCCAATTTCGTTACAAAAGTTGCCGATTCAGTACGCTGATTTTGCTCATTGGCAGCAGCAGTGGTTGCAACAAGAAGTGCTAAGGAAGCAGCTGGGATACTGGAAAGAACAACTTCAAGGCGCGACCGCTTTGTTGGAACTGCCAACAGACCGACCGCGACCAGCAATTCAAACTTATGGGGGGGCTAGTGAAAAATTCGTACTCTCCCAGGATCTGTGTGAGGCACTGACTGCCTTAAGCCAGCGGCAAGGCGTAACGCTGTTCATGACGCTTTTAGCAGCGTTTCAAACATTGCTGTATCGCTACACCAATCAGACTGACGTCTGTGTGGGCACACCGATAGCTAATCGCAATGGCAGCGAAATAGAGGGCTTAATTGGATTATTTCTCAACACTTTAGTGCTACGCAGCAATTTGTCTGGCAACCCTACTTTTAGCGATTTACTGTTGCAAGTACGCAAAGTAGCACTCGACGCTTACGCCCATCAAGACGTGCCATTTGAGCAGTTAGTCGAGCAATTGCAGCCAAAGCGTTCTTTAAGCTATACACCGCTGTTCCAAGTGATGTTTGTGCTACTGAATGCGCCGATGCCAAAGTTGGAGCTTCCCGACTTAAAGCTCTCTGTGTTGCCAATCGAAAATTCAACTGCTAAGTTTGACATAACTCTCCTTCTGGAGAATACCGCTGGTGGTTTAAGTGGGTTCATCGAATACAACACTGATTTGTTTGACGCCGCCACGATTGCGCGGATGGTACAACACTATCAAACTCTACTAGAAGCAGTTGTTGCCAATCCCCATCAGAAGGTATCAGAACTACCACTGCTAACTACCACCGAACAACATCAGATGCTGGTGGAGTGGAATAACACCCAAGCAGACTACCCCAAACAATTGTGTCTGCATCAATTGTTTGAGCAGCAGGTGCAGAAAACACCGGACGCTGTGGCAGTGGTGTTTGATTCTCAACAACTAACCTACAGTGAGTTAAACGCCAAAGCCAACCAACTGGCACATCACCTAGTTTCATGCGGTGTCGGACCGGAAGTATTGGTTGCTATTTGTGCAGAACGCTCAACTGATATGTTAGTGGGAATGCTGGCAATTCTGAAGGCGGGAGGTGCATATGTACCCCTCGACCCAATTTACCCACCGGAGCGATTAGCGTACATTCTAGAAGACGCTTGTATCTGTGTGCTACTTACACAAAAAGCGCTCTTTGACAAGCTGCCCGACGTACATGGGCTTATTATCTACTTAGACTCAGATTTGCCTGTTTCCCAAAGTTCGTCCAACCCGAACACCAATGTCTGCCCCGAGAACCTAGCTTATGCCATCTACACAAGCGGTTCCACTGGACGACCCAAAGGAGTACAAATTTGCCACCGCGCCGTGGTGAATTTCTTAACCTCAATGTCCGCTCAACCGGGGATAGTACCAGAAGATGTGCTGGTGGCGGTAACAACTATTACCTTTGACATTGCCGCGTTGGAGTTATTCCTACCATTGAGCACAGGCGCACGGCTCGTCCTTACCCCCGATTTGATGGTCGATGGTGGTCAAAGCACTGCCGCCTTAGCGACATCAAGCGCCACAGTGATGCAAGGCACACCAGCCACTTGGCGAACACTGATGCAAGTCGGCTTCGTTGGCAACCCGCAATTGAAAATACTCTGTGGTGGTGAAGCTCTCTCGCGCGAACTTGCAACTCAATTACTTGAGCGTGCAGACACCTTATGGAATATGTACGGTCCGACTGAGACCACCATTTGGTCTGCAGTGTCTCAAGTACAAGCAGGTTCTGGCTCGGTATCTATAGGTCAGGCGATCGCCAACACCGAATTCTACATCCTCGATACCAATAATCAACCAGTACCAGTAGGTGTGGCAGGTGAATTGCACATTGGTGGCGATGGCTTGGCGCGTGGCTACCTCAACCGCCCGGAGTTGACGGCTGAAAAGTTCATTCCCAACCCGTTTGGCGATGCGGGGAGTCGCTTGTACAAAACAGGGGATTTAGTCCGCTACAAAACAGATGGCAACATCGAGTATATCGGACGTATTGACCACCAGGTGAAAGTGCGTGGCTTCCGGATTGAACTGGCAGAAATTGAGGCAGTGTTGAGTCAACACCCAATTGTGCAACAAGCTGTTGTTATTGCCAAAGAGATTGCAGGTGACAAGCGCTTAGTTGCATACTTGATACCCCAGAATGAGGCAACACCAGAAATCGGTGAGTTGCGCTCGTTCCTCAAACAGCAACTGCCTGAGTACATGGTGCCATCTTATTTTGTGGTGCTTGATAAGCTACCGCTCACACCAAATGGCAAAGTTGACCGCAAAGCACTACCAGATCCGGAGCACACTCGAGTAGAAGCCGAAGCATACGTTGCACCCCGAAACGAGGTTGAGCGAATCCTAAGTAGTGTTTGGCAAGAGGTGCTGAATCTGGAGAAGGTGGGTGTCAACGACAATTTCTTTGAACTCGGCGGTCATTCACTGCTGATCATCCAAGTTCATAGCAAACTTAATAATAAGCTACTTGGAATTAACAGAGATATTTCAGTAGTTGATTTGTTTAAATATCCAACTATAAGTACTTTGGCACAATATCTCGGTCAAGAGCAGGGTATAAACGCACCTACTAGGCAAAAAATTAATGACCGTGCCAGCAAGCAAATAGAAGCTCTAAAACGACAACCACTCATTAAACAAAGAAAGAAGACCAATGGATAACTGGGAAACACACGATGGAATGGATGCGATCGCTGTAATCCGCATGGCGGGTCGTTTTCCAGGAACCAAGAATGTTGATAAGTTTTGGCAGAATCTGCGCGACGGTGTTGAGTCCATTTCATTGATTGGTGAACAAGAGGAGATAGAGCTATGAAAACTATTGAAGAGTTTTTGTCTTATCTCTGCACATTGGATGTAAAGCTGTGGGCGGATGGTGTTAACGGAGTTGCGACCCAGGAGGCACGTCTGCGGTGTAGCGCCCCCGAGGGAGTACTGACACCATCTCTGCGTACTCAATTGCAAGAGCGCAAAGCAGAAATCCTCGCGTTTCTGCAAAAGACTAATCTGGCTTCAAGTTCCAGTCTAGCCCCGATTCTGCCGATTTCACGCTCGGAAAAGCTACCTCTGTCGTTTGCCCAACAACGCTTGTGGTTTCTACAGCAGCTCGAACCCGAAAGTGGCTTTTACAACATTCATGTGCAGGTACGCCTTGAAGGTCAGCTTGATGTCACTGCCCTAGAGTACAGTATCAATCACATCATTAGCCGCCACGAAGTCCTACGCACCAATTTTATTCAGGTAAATGGACAAGCGATGCAAGTGATTGCCAACAGCGTGAAGATAACATTGGCAGCCGTAGACTTGCAACACTTAGAGCCACAAGCGCGAGAAAGCACCTGCCGACAATTGATCCTTGAAGACGCAGCGCAACCGTTTGACCTGGCAACTGAGGCACTAGTGCGGGGTAGTTTGTTCAAACTGGCAGAAAAAGAACACGTCTTGCTACTGGTGATGCACCATATCGTTTCAGATTGGTGGTCAATAGGCGTACTGATGAGCGAGTTAGGAGCAATCTACCAAGCTGTGTACAATAATGTACCGATTCCCCTGCCTGAGTTGCCGATTCAATACGCTGATTTTGCTCATTGGCAGCAGCAGTGGTTGCAGGGGGAGGAACTGAGGAAGCAGGTGGGATACTGGAAAGAACAACTTCAAGGTGCGACCGCTTTGTTGGAACTGCCAACCGACCGACCGCGACCAGCAATTCAAACTTACGGGGGGGCTACTGAAAAATTTATACTCTCCCAGGAACTGTGTGACGCGCTGACTGCCTTAAGTCAGCGACAAGGCGTAACGCTGTTCATGACGCTCTTAGCAGCGTTTCAAACATTGCTGTATCGTTACACCAATCAGACTGACATTTGTGTCGGCACACCGATCGCCAACCGCAATCGCGCCGAAACAGAGGGGTTATTCGGGTTATTCCTCAACACTTTAGTGCTGCGCAGCAATTTGTCTGGAAACCCCAGTTTTCTTGATTTACTATCACAAGTGCGGCAAGTTGCCCTTGGTGCTTACGCTCATCAAGACCTGCCATTTGAGCAGTTGGTCGAGCAATTGCAGCCAGAGCGTTCTTTAAGCCACACCCCGCTGTTCCAAGTGATGTTTGTGCTGCATAATACACCGATGCAAGTGTTGCAGCTTCCCAACTTAACGCTCTCTCCATTGGAACTCGAAAGCTCAACTGCCAAGTATGATTTGACCCTAACGTTAAAGAACACCGCCCAAGGATTCAGTGAAGACACAGCGGTTGGATTGAGTGGGTTTCTTGATTACAATACAGATTTGTTTGACGCCGCCACAATTGCGCGGATGGTACAACACTATCAAACTTTACTGGAAGCGGTTGTTGCCAATCCCCATCAGAAGGTATCAGAACTACCACTACTAAGTGAGCGTGAACAACATCAGCTCTTACGAGAGTGGAACGATACCCAAGCAGACTACCCCAAACAATTGTGTCTGCATCAGTTGTTTGAGCAACAGGTCGAGAAAACACCCGATGCAGTAGCAGCGGTGTTTGATTCGGAAGAACTAACCTACAGTGAGTTAAACGCCAAAGCTAACCAACTGGCACATCACCTAGTTTCATTGGGTGTCGGACCAGAAGTATTGGTCGCCATTTGTGCAGAACGCTCAACTGATATGTTAGTCGGGCTGCTGGCAATCCTCAAAGCGGGTGGCGCATATGTACCCCTCGACCCGATCTACCCACCAGAGCGATTGGCGTATATCCTAGAAGACTCCTGTGCCCGTGTACTGCTTACACAACAGGCGGTAGCGGACAAACTACCCGATTTCAAGGGGCGTGTTGTCTACTTAGACTCAAATTTGCCCATATCCCAAAGTTCGTCCAACCCGAACAGCAATGTCTGCCCCGAGAACCTAGCTTATGCCATCTACACAAGCGGTTCCACCGGACGACCCAAAGGAGTACAAATTTGCCACCGCGCCGTGGTGAATTTCTTAACCTCAATGGCAGATCAACCGGGGATAGTACCAGAAGATGTGCTGGTGGCGGTAACAACTATTACCTTTGATATTGCCGCGTTGGAGTTGTTCCTACCATTGAGTACAGGCGCACGCGTCGTCCTCACCCCCGATTTAATGGTCGATGGTGGTCAAAGCACTGCCGCCTTAGCAACATCAAGCGCCACAGTGATGCAAGGCACACCAGCCACTTGGCGAACACTGATGCAAGTCGGCTTCGTTGGCAACCCGCAATTGAAAATACTCTGTGGCGGTGAAGCTTTGTCTCGGGAACTGGCAACTCAATTACTTGAGCGCGCAGACACCTTATGGAATATGTACGGTCCGACTGAGACCACCATTTGGTCTGCGGTGTCTCAAGTACAGGCAGGTTCTTCGGTGTTCATAGGTCAGGCGATCGCGAACACCCAATTCTACGTCCTGGATACCAATAATCAACCAGTACCAGTAGGTGTGGCAGGTGAATTGCACATTGGTGGCGATGGCTTGGCGCGTGGCTACCTGAACCGACCGGAGTTAACGGCGGAAAAATTCATTCCTGACCCCTTTGGCGAAGCTGGTTCAAGGCTGTACAAAACCGGAGATTTAGTTCGCTACAAAACAGATGGCAACATCGAGTATATTGGACGCATTGACTACCAGGTGAAAGTGCGTGGCTTCCGGATTGAATTGCCGGAAATTGAGGCACTGTTGAGTCAACATCCAACTGTGCAGCAAGCCGTTGTTATTGCTAAAGAGATTGCAGGCGACAAGCGCTTAGTTGCATACTTGGTACCCCAAGCTGAGGCAGCGCCTGCAACCGGTGAGTTGCGCTCGTTCCTCAAACAGCAACTACCTGAGTACATGGTGCCATCTTATTTTGTGGTATTGGAGTCCTTACCACTTACACCTAATGGCAAAGTTGACCGCAAAGCACTACCAGATCCGGAGCACACTCGAGTAGAAGCCGAAGCATACGTTGCACCCCGAAACGAGGTTGAGCGAATCCTAAGTAGTGTTTGGCAAGAGGTGCTGAATCTGGAGAAGGTGGGTGTCAACGACAATTTCTTTGAACTCGGCGGTCATTCACTTCTGGTCATCCAAGTTCATAGCAAACTGAATAATAAGTTACTCGGAATTAACAGAGATATCTCAGTCGTTGACTTATTTAAATATCCAACTATAAGTACTTTGGCACAATATCTCGGTCAGGAACAGGATGCTCCTGTACCAACTAGGCAGAAAAGCAATGACCGTGCCAGCAAGCGCATAGAAGCTCTAAAACGACAACCACTCATTAAACAAAGGAAGAAGACCAATGGATAACTGGGAAACACACGATGGTTTGGAACCAATCGCTATCATTGGCATCGCTGGTCGTTTTCCAGGAGCCAAGAATGTTGATGAGTTTTGGCAGAATTTGCGCGACGGTGTTGAGTCTATTTCATTTTTCACTGATGAGGAATTAGAGGCTTCAGGCATAGACCCAGCATTACTGAAGAACCCAAACTACGTCAAAGCAAATGGTTGGTTAGAAGACGTAGAGAAGTTTGACGCCTCATTCTTCGGGTTTACACCTAAAGAAGCTGAAATTATGGACCCCCAACACCGCCTGTTTTTGGAGTGTGCTTGGGAAGTTCTGGAAAATGCTGGTTATGACTCTGAAGCATACGATGGTCAAATTGGTGTTTATGCTGGTGCTGGTCTGAATGCCTACTTACTCTATAACCTAATTTCAAACCGCGACCAAATCGAATCGATAGGCACTTATCAAACTTTTATTAGCAATGATAAGGATTTTGTACCTACGCGAGTTTCTTACAAGCTCAACCTAAAGGGACCGAGTCTTAATATTAGCACTGCCTGCTCTACATCATTAGTGGCTGTGCAAATGGGATGCCAGAGCTTGCTGAATTACCAGTGTGATATGGTCATAGCTGGCGGCGTTTCCATCGGGATAACACAAAAAACAGGTTATTTGTATCAAGAAGGCATGATTCTTTCTCCCGATGGACATTGCCGAGCTTTTGATGCCCAATCTCAGGGAACTATTGGTGGCAACGGTGTAGGAACCGTCCTTCTGAAGCGTCTATCGGATGCCATTGCTGATGGAGACTACATCCATGCAGTCATAAAAGGTTCAGCTATTAACAACGACGGTTCGTTAAAAGTTGGTTACACTGCTCCTAGTGTGGAAGGTCAAGCAGCAGTGATTTCAGAGGCTCAAGCCATAGCTGGGGTTGACGTCGAAACAATCACTTATATAGAAGCACACGGAACCGGAACAGTTCTGGGAGACCCGATTGAAATCGCCGCGCTGACACAAGCTTTTCGTGGCACAACCGAAAAGAAAGGCTTCTGTGCGATCGCTTCGGTGAAAACAAATATTGGACATTTAGATACAGCGGCTGGTATTGCAGGTCTGATTAAGACAGTCCAAGCGCTTAAACACAAGTTTTTACCACCGAGCCTACATTTTGAAAAGCCCAATCCCAAAATTGATTTTGCTAATAGTCCCTTTTACGTCAACACGACTCTAAGCGAATGGAAAACCGACGGAACTAAGCGCCGAGCAGGGGTCAGTTCTTTTGGCATCGGGGGGACTAATGCCCATGTCATCCTAGAAGAAGCGCCTACGATTGAGCCTTCTGGAAAATCTAGACCTTGGCAGTTGCTGCTTCTCTCAGCTAAAACCGACTCTGCACTTGATACTGCAACTGCAAATCTAGCGGCACACTTAAAAGAGCATCCTGAAATTAACCTCGCTGATGTTGCTTACACGCAAAGCATTGGTCGCCGTGCTTTCGAGCATCGACGGATACTGGTTTGCCAAGATATTAACGAGGCGGCAAATGCACTCAATCCCCTAGATCCAAAACAAGTTTTTACAAGCTTCATAGAACCCAAGGCGCGACCTGTGGTGTTCATGTTTTCGGGACAGGGAGCGCAGTACGTTAATATGGCTCTAGAACTTTACCAGACAGAGCCGACATTTCGCGAGCAGGTGGATATTTGCTCAGAACTCCTCAAGCCCCACTTGAAACTAGATCTGCGCGATGTGCTGTTCCCAAGCGGAAAACTCACCGAAGTTGCTACACAGCAAATTACACAGACAGCGATCGCACAACCAGCGCTCTTTGTGATTGAGTACGCCTTGGCTAAGTTATGGATCGAATGGGGAGTGCATCCTCAAGCGATGATTGGTCATAGCATCGGTGAATATGTTGCAGCGTGTTTGGCAAATGTTTTCTCCCTGGAAGATGCCTTAGCCTTAGTCACTGCACGGGGACAGCTGATGCAACAACTGCCCTCAGGAGCAATGCTCTCGGTTCCTCTCCCAGAAAACAAGGTGCAAACCCTCTTGGGCAAGGAACTTTCCCTAGCTGCAGTCAACGGACCGAACTTTTGCGTAGTTTCAGGTATCACTGAGGCTGTGGAGGCATTAGAGAAGCACTTAGCACAACAAGGAGTGGAGTGCCGTCGTCTACATACCTCCCATGCCTTCCATTCAAAAATGATGGAACCCATACTTGAGACGTTCACTCAGCAAGTCAAAAAAGTCAGCTTAAACCCCCCAGAAATTGCATACGTCTCCAACGTCTCGGGTACTTGGATTACTGCAGCAGAAGCAACAAATCCAGAGTATTGGGCAAACCATCTGCGCTCCACAGTACGCTTTGCTGACGGTGTGCAACAGTTCTTGAATGACTCAGAGCAAATTCTGCTGGAAGTCGGTCCAGGACGGACATTAAGCACATTAGCCAGACAGCATCCAAATAAGGCAGCTCAGCAACTCGTGCTTTCTTCGTTACGCCATCCGCAAGACCGCCAATCGGATGTTGCTTTCTTGCTCACGACATTAGGCAAACTCTGGCTTGCTGGCGTACAGGTGGATTGGTCAAGATTTTATGCCCGTGAGCAGCGTCATCGCCTCCCCTTGCCAACTTATCCTTTTGAGCGCCAGCGTTACTGGCTTGAGCCACGAGATCTAGCAGATACTGTTAATACTGTCAAGGTAAGTAGAGAAGAGATTTTGTCTTCAGCATCTCTACCACCCAAAAACCCAAACATTGCCGACTGGTTTTACATTCCTTCCTGGAAACGCTCCCCACTCAGCGCCCGTAAACGAGATGAACTGCCAGTTCAGTCGAATACACTTGTGTTTATTGATGAGTGTGGCTTAGGTTCTCAACTGGTGAAAAAACTGGAACTTGAGGGACACAATGTCATTACCGTGAAGGTCGGGTCGGATTTTACAAAGTTGAGGGACGATGTATATACCTTAAATCCCGGACAAGGTAATGACTACAATACCCTGCTTAATGAACTACGCACACTGGGCAAAACTCCACAAACAATTGTTCATTTATGGAATGTCACGCCGAACAGTGAAGCAGAATTAGGACTTGAATCGATTGACAAATCTCAATATTTAGGGTTTAATAGCTTGCTGTTTCTAGCACAAGCCATTGGGAAACAAACTATTAATGACAAGCTGCATATCGCGGTTGTTTCCAACAATATGCAGGAAGTCACAGGTGTTGAGGTGCTATGTCCACAGAAAGCAACTCTACTTGGACCTGTTAAGGTCATAGCGCAAGAATACCAAAATATTAGCTGTTGCAGTATTGATGTTGTGATTCCTCCAAAAGGAAGTCGGCTGGAGGAAGAACTCACAGAACAGCTACTGGCAGAACTGACAACTCAATCTTCTGACAAGGTTATTGCTTATCGTGGTCTTCATCGTTGGGTACAAACTTTTGAACCAATTCAGTTGGATAAATCCAACGAAGCGACACCACAGTTAAGGAAAGGAGGAGTCTATCTAATTACGGGTGGACTTGGAGGTATTGGACTTGTGCTGGCGGAATATTTGGCGAAAACTGCACAAGCCAAACTCATTCTGATCGGACGTTCAGCTTTGCCCCTAAAAGAGGAGTGGGAACAATGGCTTGCTAGTCATGAAGTTGAGGATAGCGTTAGCCTAAAAATTCGGAAAGTTCAGGAACTGGAAGAACTCGGTGCTGAGGTTTTGGCGATCGCAGCAGATGTCAGCAATCAGCAACAAATGCAAGAAGCTATTGCTACAGCAAAGAACCGATTTGGTGAGATTAATGGAGTCATTCATGCCGCAGGAGTTCCAGGAGGCGGTGTAATTCAAGGCAAAACTCGAGATGGCGTAGAGAAAATCCTAGCACCCAAAGTGAAAGGCACGGTAGTTCTCGATTCTATCTTTAAAGATACTCCGCTAGATTTCTTTGTTCTGACATCATCCATTACTGCAATCATCGCAGGTGTGGGGCAGGTAGATTATGCTTCTGCAAATGCCTTTCTTGACGCCTTTACTCACTACAAGAATTCCAAACGTGGCACTTTCACGGTATGTACTAACTGGGATACTTGGCAAGAAGTGGGCATGGCAGTAAACGTAGCGCTACCAGCCGAATTCCAAAAAATGCGTAATGAGATGCTTAAAGGTGCGATCGCGCCCGATGAAGGTGTAGATGCCTTCAGCCGCATTTTGGAAAGTAAATTGTCCCAAGTTGTGATATGTCCCAGAGATTTACAAATTCGGGAAGACTGGGAAAATACTCCAAAAGATTTGTCGGAACCGCTAGAAAAGACAATCTCATCAAGACCAACGCATCCAAGACCTGAACTCAGTAATGCTTATGTTGCTCCTGGCAATGAACTTGAGCAAACTATTGCCAATATCTGGCAACAGTTACTTGGAATTGAGCAAGTGGGCATTCACGACAACTTCTTTGAATTAGGGGGACATTCCTTGCTGGCTACTCAACTCATTTCTAGGATACGCGAAACCTTGCAAGTTGAGTTGCCTTTAAACAGCTTGTTTGAGGAGTCTAGTGTAGCAGGACTCGCCGAGCGCATAGAAAGAATTCATTCGATAGTACAACAAATACACGCTGTTCCTAATGATATGGCGAACAACCGAGAGGAGATAGAGTTATGAAAACTATCGAAGAATTTTTGTCTTACCTATCCAGTTTGGATATAAAGTTGTCGGCGGATGGGGAGCGCCTGCGGTGTAGCGCTCCTGAGGGAACACTGACACCGTCGTTGCGTGGTCAGTTGCAAGAGCGTAAAGGAGAAATCCTCGCTTTTCTGCAAAAGGCGAATGTGACCTCAAGTTCCACTCAAGCTGCGATTCTCCCCGTTTCACGAGAAGAAAAACTACCTCTGTCGTTTGCCCAACAACGCTTGTGGTTCCTACAGCAGTTAGAGGCTAACAGTGGCTTTTACAACATCGCGGCGGCAGTGCGTTTTGAAGGTCATCTCTACAATATCGCTGCCCTTGAGTCCAGTCTCAATCACATCATCAGCCGCCATGAAGTTCTACGCACCAACTTTCTAACAGTAGATGGGCAAGCGATGCAAGTGATTGCCAGCAGCAAGACCATAAAACTGGTGATCGTTGACTTGCAACACTTAGAGCCAACAGAGCGAGAAAGCGCTTGCCGACAATTGAGAATTGAAGAAGTAGCGCAGCCGTTTGACCTCGAAACTGATCTATTAGTGCGGGCTAGTTTGTTCAAGCTGACAGAAAAAGAACACGTCCTGCAACTGGTGATGCACCACATGGTTTCAGATTGGTGGTCAATGGGCGTGTTGGTGAACGAGTTAGCAGCAGTCTACCAAGCTACGTCTAATGATCTACCAATACCGCTGCCAGAGTTGACCATTCAGTACGCCGACTTTGCTTATTGGCAACAGCAGTCATTGCAACAAGAAGTGCTGAGAAAGCAGCTGGCATACTGGAAGGAACAATTAACGGGTGCGACCTCTTTGTTGGAACTGCCCACCGACCGACCGCGACCAGCGATTCAAAGTTACCGGGGGGCAATTGAGAAATTCTCACTCTCGAAAGAACTGAGCGAGGCGATCGCTGCCTTGAGCCAGAAACAAGGAGTGACGCTGTTCATGACGCTGTTGGCAGCATTCCAAACATTGCTGTATCGCTACACCGACCAGACTGACATCTGTGTGGGTACACCAATTGCCAATCGTAATCGTCGCGAAACCGAGGGGTTAATTGGGTTATTCGCCAACACTTTAGTACTACGTAGCAATTTGTCTGGTAACCCCAGTTTTAGCGATTTACTGTCGCAAGTGCGGAAAGTTGCTCTTGGTGCTTATGCCCATCAAGACACGCCCTTTGAGCAGTTAGTCGAACAATTGCAGCCACAGCGTTCTTTAAGCCACACACCACTGTTCCAAGTGATGTTTACGCTGCAAGCGCCGCTATCAGACTTGCAATTTCCCGGCTTAACAGGAAGTTTATTAGCAGCCGAAAGCACCACAGCCAAGTTTGATTTGACTCTAGTTGTGGAAAACACAAGCGCTGGATTGATGGGGGTTATCGAATACAGCACTGACTTATTTGATGCTGCCACCATCACGCGCATGGCACAACACTACCAAAGTATAGTGGAAGCAGTTGTCGCCAATCCCCATCAGAAGGTATCAGAACTACCGCTGTTAAGTGCCGCAGAAAAACATCAAATACTGGTGGAGTGGAATAACACCTCAACAGACTACCCTCAACAACAGTGTCTGCATGAGTTATTTGAGCAGCAGGTGCAGAAGACACCAGATGCGGTAGCAGTAGTATTTGATTCACAACAGCTCACCTACCGCGAATTAAATGCCAAAGCTAACCAATTGGCACACTACCTACTCAAATTGGGAGTGGGACCAGAAGTGTTGGTGGGTGTGTGTGTTGAGCGTTCTGTCCTTATGGTAGTCGGATTGTTGGGCATACTCAAGGCGGGCGGAGCTTACGTGCCAATCGACCCAGAGTATCCACAAGAACGCTTGGCATATATGCTCTCTGACAGTAATGTGAAAGTGCTGTTGACTCAGGAAAAATTAGTCACAAGACTTGAACAACAGCAGGCGCAACTGGTGTGTTTGGATACAAACTGGCAAGCTATCAGTCATTCAAGCCAAGAAAATCCACGCTCGGGAGTGTTACCGCATCACCTAGCTTATGTGATATACACTTCGGGCTCTACAGGCAAGCCAAAAGGCGCGATGAACACGCACTCTGGAGTTTGTAATCGCCTCTCTTGGATGCAGGATGCGTACGTACTAACACCAGAAGACAGAGTCTTACAGAAAACGCCATTTAGCTTCGATGTCTCGGTGTGGGAATTCTTCTGGCCATTAATGACTGGCGCACGCCTAGTGGTGGCGCAACCGGGAGGACATCGAGATAGTGCATATCTGGTGAATTTGATAGCCAAAGAGCAGATTACCACACTGCATTTCGTGCCCTCAATGCTGCAGGTATTCCTAGAAGAAAAAGGTCTCTCTAGTTGCAGTTGCTTGCGGCAAGTGTTCTGTAGTGGCGAAGCCCTGCCAAAAGAATTGGAACAGAGATTTTTTGCACGCCTGGGCTGCAGTTTGCACAATCTGTATGGACCGACAGAAGCAGCAATTGATGTTACTTACTGGCAATGCCAACCAAACAGTGAACTGTTGAGTGTGCCAATTGGTCGAGCGATCGCCAATACACAAATTTACATTCTCGACCGCAACAATCAGCCAGTACCAGTCGGTGTGGCAGGGGAGTTGCACATTGGTGGTGTGGGTTTAGCAAGAGGCTACCTCAACCGTCCAGAATTGACGGCAGAAAAATTTATTCCCAACCCGTTTGCAACTGACAAATCGAGCCAACGCTTGTACAAAACAGGCGATTTAGTCCGCTATCTTCCTGATGGCAACATCGAGTATCTAGGACGCATTGACCATCAGGTGAAGATTCGTGGCTTCCGTATTGAGTTGGGAGAAATTGAGGCAGTTCTGGGGCAACACCCAAATGTGCGCGAAACTGTAGTCATCGCCACACAAGAGGTGGTAGGCGCGCAGCGGTTGGTAGCATATTTAGTAGCAAACCAGCAACCAGCACCAACGACAGGTGAGTTGCGTGCTTTCCTCAAACAAAAGCTGCCGGAATACATGCTTCCAAGTGCTTTCGTGGTACTTGATACCTTACCACTGACACCGAATGGCAAACTAGACCGTCGCGCCTTACCCAAACCATCTGGGGAACCGGAACTCTCCCAAGGCTTTGTCGCGCCCAGAACGCCGACCGAAGAAATACTGGCAAACATTTGGGCATCGGTGTTGGGAATCGAGTCGGTAGGCATCCATGACAACTTCTTTGAACTTGGTGGCGATTCGATTCTGAGTATTCAAATCATAGCCAAAGCCAATACTGCTGGAGTGCAACTGAGTGCAAAGCAGATGTTTGAGCATCAAACAATTGCTGAGTTGGCAGCAGTCGCTTCTGTTGTGGGTGAAAATCAAGCACAACAAGACGTGGTGAGTGGGGCATTACCACTGACACCAATTCAGCAGTGGTTCTTCGAGCAAAATTACCCGGTTTCAGCACACTGGAACCAAGCGGTAATGTTAGAAATGCCACCAGGTATACAGCCAAATCTTTTACAGCAAGTGGTGCACTCAATGCTAGTACACCATGATGCCCTGCGCTTGCGTTTTGAGAAAACCGAGTCCGGGTGGGTGCAGATGAATGCGCCTGTGGATAATAAGGTGCCGTTCACAGTTGTGGATTTATCAGCACTACCACAATCAGAACAACTTGCAGCAATAGAAGCAAAAGCAGCAGAACTCCAAGCGAGCTTGAATTTGTCAAATGGACCACTGGTGCGAGTAGCGTGGTTAAATCTCGGCCATGAGTTAAACTCTCGGTTGTTGGTGGTTATCCACCACTTGGCAGTCGATGGGGTGTCATGGCGGATTTTGTTGGAAGATTTGCAAACAGCCTACTCGCAACTATCTGCTGGTGGAGCGATACAACTGCCACCCAAAACCACAGCGTTTAAAGATTGGGCGCAACTGCAGTTGGAGTATGTACAATCACAAGATTTGCAACACCACTGGGATTTTTGGCTTTCACAATCAAAACAGCCATCGGCAAACATACCACTAGACTATCCCAATGGTGCAAATACCGAAGCATCTGCACGTACAGTGTCGGTGTCGTTATCAGTTGAAGAAACGCGTGCATTACTGCAAGAGGTGCCAAAAGCGTACAACACACAAATCAACGATGCGTTGCTCACAGCCTTGGTGCAGGTGTTAGCCAACTGGACGCAATCAAGTCATGTGCTGTTCAACTTGGAAGGACACGGACGAGAAGATTTCTTGGATTCTGTGAACGTATCACGCACTGTGGGATGGTTTACCACCATCTTTCCGGTGGTCGTACAGTTAGCAACAAACTCGCCAGGGGAAGCGTTAAAGTCAATCAAAGAGCAACTGCGTCGCATTCCTTCTCAAGGGATTAGCTATGGCTGGTTGCGCTATCTTCTAGAAGACGCAGAAATTACCGCCCAACTGCAAGCACAACCAAAAGCTCAAGTCCTTTTCAACCATTTGGGTCAATTTGACTCGGTTCTACAGACATCAGCACTGTTTCAACTCGCTGACGAATCGAGCGGTCCTAGCCGTAGCCCCCAAAACCACCGCAGCCATTTGCTTGAGGTCAATACCATGATCATCGGCTCTCAGTTGCGAGTCGATTGGACATACAGTGACAACTTACACCAATCCAGCACAATTGAGAGCCTGGCGCACGAGTTTTTGCAAGCGTTGCGCGGGCTTGTTGCTCATTGTTTGGCTCCTGAGGCTGGCGGTTATACACCTTCTGATTTTCCACTTGCACCACTTAACAATGTTGTACTTGAGCAATTGTTGAGCAATGTTGTGCCCCCGCAAGGGATAACCACAAGCAACTGGAAAAATATTGCCGATATCTATCCATTATCCTCAGTGCAGCAGGGGATGCTGTTCCACACGCTTTATGCTCCCGATTCTGGAGTATATTGCCAACAGTTTAGCTGTACTTTTGCAGGAAATCTGGATGTTGAGGCATTCACTGCAGCATGGCAGCAAGTAGTAGCACGGCATGTGGTCTTGCAAACTGCTTTCACATGGAAGTACTCAGAGCAGCCGCTACAGGTGGTGTACCGACAGGTGAAACTACCATTAGAGATTTATTCTTGGACCGGGCTATCTCCACAAGAGCAGCAGCAACAACTGGCGACTTTCATAGAACAAGACCAGCAGCGTGGCTTTGAACTGTCCAAAGCACCACTAATGCGCCTGACCCTAATTCAAATGTCAGATGATGTCTACCAGTTTGTCTGGAGTTATCATCACATACTTCTAGATGGATGGTCACTGCCATTGGTGTTCACTGAAGTGCTGGGCTATTACAAAGCATTATCTGTGGGGCAAGAGTTACATCTACCACCGAGTCGTTCCTACCGCGAGTACATTGCTTGGTTACAAAAGCAGAACTTGAAAGCAGCAGAAGAATTTTGGCGGCAAACACTTCAGGGCGTGACAGCACCAACGCCGTTGCTAGTGGACAAAACACACCAAAGCAATCAAGTGCAACAAAGCTCAAGCAGCCACAGCGAAGAGATTCTTACGCTATCAACTGCAGCAACAACAGCGCTGGTATCTTTTGCACGAAAGCATCAACTGACGTTGAACACCTTAGTGCAAGCAGCTTGGGCAATACTGCTCTCACGATACAGTGGCGAAAGCGACGTGGTGTTCGGCGTGACTGTCTCAGGTCGTTCCCCAGCCATCAAAGGCGTAGAATCGATAGTTGGGCTATTTATCAACACCCTGCCAATGCGGGTGGGAATGTCGGATGAGGACACAGTTCTACCTATTCTCAAGGAAATACACAAGCAACAAGTTGAAATCAGTACTTACGAGTACACTCCACTGGTACAGATTCAGCGTTTGAGTGATGTGCCGCAAGGACTGCCGTTGTTTGAAAGCATCGTGGTGTTTGAGAATTATCCAGTAGATGCAGCTTTACAACAGCAAAACTCGAACCTGCGCATCGGTGATGTCCGTACCATAGAGCAGACCAACTATCCACTCACGGTTATCGCTCAGCCTGGAGTGGAATTATCGTTGCGCTTCATCTACGATACTCAGCGCTTTGAGAGTGCAAGTGTCACACGCATGATGGAGCATTTCCAAACCCTGCTACAGGGTTTCATCGCCAATCCCGACCAAAAGCTGTCGCACATACCGCTGTTAAGTGCCGCAGAAAAACATCAAATACTGGTGGAGTGGAACAACACCTCAATAGACTACCCTCAACAACAGTGTCTGCATGAGTTATTTGAGGAACAGGTGCAGAAGACACCAGATGCTATTGCTGTGGTGTTTGAAGAGCAATGCTTGACCTACCGCGAATTAAATGCCAAAGCCAACCAACTAGCACACTACCTACTCAAGTTGGAAGTGGGACCAGAAGTGTTGGTGGGTGTGTGTGTTGAGCGTTCTGTCCTTATGGTAGTCGGATTGTTGGGCATACTCAAAGCGGGTGGGGCTTACGTACCAATCGACCCAGAGTACCCGCAAGAACGCTTGGCATATATGCTCTGTGACAGTAATGTGAAGGTGCTGTTGACTCAGGAAAAATTAGTCACAAGGCTTGAACAACAGCAGGCGCAACTGGTGTCTTTGGATACAGAGTGGCAAGCTATCAGTTCCTCAAGCCAAGAAAATCCAGGCGCTCTTGTGTTACCCCATCACCTGGCTTATGTGATATACACTAGCGGCTCTACAGGCCAGCCAAAAGGCGCGATGAACACTCACTCTGGAGTTTGCAATCGCCTCTCTTGGATGCAGAATGCGTACGTACTAACACCAGAAGACAGAGTCTTACAGAAAACACCATTTAGTTTCGACGTTTCGGTATGGGAATTCTTCTGGCCATTAATGACTGGCGCACGTCTAGTGGTGGCGCAACCGGGAGGACATCGAGATAGTGCGTATCTGGTGAGTTTGATTGCCAAAGAGCAGATTACCACACTGCATTTCGTCCCCTCAATGCTACAGGTGTTCTTAGAAGAACAAAATCTCTCTAGTTGCAGTTGCTTGCGGCAAGTGTTCTGTAGTGGCGAAGCCCTGCCAAAAGAATTGGAACAGAGATTTTTTGCGCGCCTGGGCTGCAGTTTGCACAATCTCTATGGACCGACAGAAGCAGCAATTGATGTTACTTACTGGGAATGCCAACCAAACAGTGAACTGTTGAGTGTGCCAATTGGTCGAGCGATCGCCAATACACAAATTTACATCCTCGACCGCAACAATCAACCAGTACCAGTCGGTGTGGCAGGGGAATTGCACATTGGTGGAGTAGGTTTAGCACGCGGCTACCTCAACCGCCCAGAAACGACAGCCGAAAAATTCATCCCCAACCCCTTTAGTTCAGAACCAGGTTCTCGCCTGTACAAAACTGGTGACTTAGCCCGGTACAAGAGCGACGGCAATATAGAGTACATTGGTCGCGTTGACTTCCAAGTAAAAATACGTGGCTTCCGTATTGAGTTGGGAGAAATTGAGGCAGTGCTGGGGCAACACCCAAATGTGCGCGAAACTGTAGTCATCGCCACACAAGAGGTGGTAGGCGCGCAGCGGTTGGTAGCATACTTAGTAGCAAACCAGCAACCAGCACCAACGATAGGTGAGTTACGCACTTTCCTCAAACAAAAGCTGCCAGAATACATGCTTCCGAGTGCTTTCGTAGTACTCGATAGCTTACCACTGACACCGAATGGCAAACTAGACCGTCGTGCCTTACCCAAACCATTTGAGCAACCGGAAGTATCCCACAATTTTGTCGCACCCAGAACGCCAACAGAAGAAATACTGGCAAACATTTGGGCATCGGTGTTGGGAATCGAGTCGGTGGGCATCCATGACAACTTCTTTGAACTCGGTGGCGATTCGATTCTGAGTATTCAAATCATAGCCAAAGCCAATACTGCTGGAGTGCAACTGAGTGCAAAGCAGATGTTTGAGTATCAAACAATTGCTGAGTTGGCAGCAGTCACTTCTACAGTTGGGGCAAATCAAGCACAACAAGGAGTGGTGACTGGGACATTGCCACTGACACCAATTCAGCAGTGGTTCTTCGAGCAAAATTACCCGGTTTCAGCACACTGGAACCAAGCGGTAATGTTAGAAATGCCACCAGGTATACAGCCAAATCTTTTACAGCAAGTGGTGCACTCAATACTAGTACACCATGATGCCCTGCGCTTGCGTTTTGAGAAAACCGATTCTGGTTGGCAACAGATGAATGCACCTGTGGATGATACGGTGCCGTTTACAGTCGTAGATTTATCAACAATTTCACAATCAGAACAACTTGCAGCCATACAAGCAAAAGCAGCAGAACTCCAAGCCAGCTTGAATTTGTCAAGTGGACCACTGGTGCGAGTAGCGTGGTTCAATCTTGGTCATGAGTTAAACTCTCGGTTGTTGGTGGTTATCCACCACTTGGCAGTGGATGGGGTGTCATGGCGAATTTTATTGGAAGATTTGCAAACAGCCTACTCGCAACTATCTGCTGGTGGGGTGATACAATTACCACCGAAAACCACAGCGTTTAAAGATTGGGCGCAACTGCAGTTGGAGTATGTACAATCGCAAGATTTGCAACAGCACCGGGATTTTTGGCTGGTGCAATCACAACAGCAAGTGCCAAGCATACCACTAGACTATCCCAATGGTGCAAACACCGAAGCATCTGCACGTACAGTGTCGATGTCGTTATCAGTTGAAGAAACGCGTGCATTACTGCAAGAGGTGCCAAAAGCGTACAACACACAAATCAACGATGCGTTGCTCACAGCCTTAGTGCAGGTGTTAGGGAACTGGACGCAATCAAGTCATGTGCTGTTCAACTTGGAAGGACATGGACGAGAAGATTTCTTGGATTCGGTGAATGTCTCACGCACTGTGGGATGGTTTACCACCATCTTTCCGGTGGTCGTACAGTTAGCAACAAACTCGCTAGGGGAAGCGTTAAAGTCAATCAAAGAGCAATTGCGTCGCATTCCTTCTCAAGGGATTAGCTATGGCTGGTTGCGTTATCTACTAGAAGACGCAGAAATTACCGCCCAACTGCAAGCGCAACCAAAAGCCCAGGTCGTATTCAACCATTTAGGTCAATTTGACGGCGTTGTACAGACATCAGAACTGTTTCAACTCGCCGACGAATCGAGCGGTCCTAGCCGTAGCCCTCAAAACCACCGCAGCCATCTGCTTGAGGTCAATACCATGATCATCGGCTCTCAGTTGCAAGTCGATTGGACATATAGTGAAAACTTACACCACTCAACCACAATTGAGAGTGCTGCCCACGAGTTTTTGCAAGCGTTGCGGGGGTTGATTGCTCATTGTTTGGCTCCTGAGACTGGCGGTTATACACCTTCTGATTTTCCCGCAGCAGGCTTAAGCCAAACAGACCTTGACGAGTTATTTGCACAACTGGAAGAGGAGGTAGAGAGCTAAAAAATCACTTGGCAAACCGAACGTTCAAGTTCTGGCAGAACAATTGAAAAGCTGCATTGAGCAGGTACAGGCAGATAATTCAGCAATTAAAAAATGCAGACCTTTATAATCATTTGGATTGGACAACTGGTATCGCTCCTTGGCTCTGGTGTTACTAACTTTGCTTTAAGTATATGGGTGTATGAAAATACGAAATCAGCTACTCAGTTTGCGCTGATGTCTGTGCTTACTCTGGTACCAGCCATGATCTTCTCCCCAGTTGCGGGTTCGCTTGGAGATCGGCGCAACCGACGGAAGATAATAGTTTTGAGCAATTGTGGAGCTGGGTTGAGCATCCTTGCGATCGCAGTGCTACTTTATATTGGACATCTTGAAATTTGGCACATCTACGTGGCAACTGCTGCTAGCTCCGCTTTCAACGCCTTGCAGTGGCCTGCTTATAATGCTGTAATCCCACTGCTTGTACCACCGCAGCATTTAGTTCGTGCTAATGGTATGTTCCAAGTAGCACTAGCCGTCTCGCAGCTAATTTCACCAGTGCTAGGAGGTTTTCTGTTAGCGACCATTCAGATTAAAGGTGTCTTTATACTTAACGGAATTAGCTTCGTTTTCTGCGTTGTGATGTTTTTGCTGGTTCGGCTACCCAAACCTGGAACTAAATCTGGAACTACGACAAAAGCCAAAATGTCGAAAAGAAGCATACTCTGGAATGATACCTTGGAAGGCTGGAATTATATCACAAGTCGCCGTGGTTTGTTCTGGTTATCGATTCTTTTCTGTGTCTACCATTTTGTTGAAGGAACTACCATTGTGCTATCAACACCACTGTTCCTTTCCTTTACCTCAACCTCTGTACTTGGCATAATGCTGTCCATCGGTGGCACCGGTATGCTACTCGGCACGGCATTCATCAGCACTTGGGGTGGAGGCAAGCGTCGCATATATAACGTACTTGGGTTTATGGTGTTAGGCGGGTTATGTATGCTGCTAGCTGGGCTGCGTCCTGATGTTGTGCTGTGTACTGTTGCTATTTTCCTTCACTTCTTCAGTCTGCCGATCATTATTAGTTCTAAGCAAGCCATTATGCAGAGTAAAGTTGCGCTTAATCTGCAGGCAAGAGTTTTCGCCGTGAACGGAATGCTCATCAATTTCTCCCTACTGCTTGCTTATCTAGTTGCTGGACCGCTAGCTGACCTAGTGTT
The DNA here is from genome assembly GCF_963872035.1 of Scytonema sp. HK-05. Lineage (NCBI taxonomy): Bacteria > Bacillati > Cyanobacteriota > Cyanophyceae > Nostocales > Scytonemataceae > Scytonema > Scytonema sp. HK-05. The sequence continues at coordinate 123,809 of NZ_CAWMYC010000013.1, read as the reverse complement.
TGAGCCACTGCTTACCGTCAATGGACCGTTAGCTGGAAGTGTTGGAAAGATAATTGGTGTCGGACCGGGACGTGGCATTGGCTTGTTCTTCATCATCATGGGAATCTTCTTGATTGTAGCAACTGTTACCAGCTATCTTTCTCCGCGCTTGCGACTGGTCGAATCCGAGCTACCAAATGTAATCTCCCAGTAAAATATAGCGCTTCTCGTTTGAATGAAGTAATTATTTATCTGTGTCCATCCGTGTCCATCTGTGGTTCTTATTTCTTGATGTATTGCACTCAAGTAAGAACCGCTTATAACTGCCAGTTTTGCACTTCAATAGCAGTCATCGGGCTGGCTCAAGCAAAGTCTCTGTAATTTTTGGAGTGATTATGAATTGGAATGACCAAGAAGACACAACTATCTACAAAGTTGTCGTAAATGACGAACAACAGTATTCAATTTGGTCTGCCGACCGGGAAAATGCTCTTGGTTGGACAGATGTTGGTAAAAGCGGGACAAAGGCAGAATGCCTAGCTTACATAAAGGAAGTATGGACTGATATGAGGCCACTTAGCCTGCGTCAGCAAATGGAAAAATCAGCACAATAAAGCTAAATATTAAATTTAACTTGAGATCAATAAATGAAAAAGAATAATATTGAAGACATTTATCAACTATCCCCAATGCAGCAGGGGATGCTGTTCCACACCCTTTATGCTCCCGATTCTGGGGTGTATTACCAGCAGTTTACCTGTACTTTTAAAGGCAAGCTGGATATTGAAGCATTCAGTGCAGCATGGCAGCAAGTAGTCGCACGGCATGCAGTTCTACGAACTGCTTTCATTTGGGAACGCAAAGACCAGCCGGTACAGGTGGTGTACCGACAGGTGAAACTACCAATAGAAATTCATTCTTGGATCGAACTATCTGCAGATAAGCAGCAACAGCAACTACAAGCGTTTCTGGAGTCGGATCAAAATCGTGGCTTTGAACTGTCCAAGGCACCACTGATGCGCCTGACTTTAATTCAAATGTCGGATGATGTCTACCAATTTGTCTGGAGTTATCACCACATACTTCTAGACGGGTGGTCACTGCCGTTGGTATTTAAGGAAGTGCTGGGCTGTTACGAAGCAAAGTCTTTGGGGCAACAGTTACAACTGCCACCAACTCGTTCCTACCGGGAATACATTGCTTGGTTACAGAAGCAGAACTTGGCAGTAGCCGAACAATTTTGGCGACAAACACTCTTAGGTGTGACCGCACCAACGCCGTTGGTAGTTGATACACACCACAGCAATCAGGTGCAACAAAGCTATAGTGAGGAGATCCTTACGCTATCAACTGCAGCAACTTCAGCGCTAGTGATGGCAGCACGGCAGCATCAACTGACGTTGAACACCTTAGTGCAAGCAGCTTGGGCAATACTACTCTCACGTTATAGTAGCGAAACCGACGTGGTTTTCGGCGTGACTGTCTCAGGTCGTTCCCCAGGTATAACAGGTGTGGAGTCGATAGTTGGGCTATTTATCAATACCCTGCCGATGCGGGTGACACTCTCTAATGAGGACACAGTTTTAGCTATTCTCAAGCAAATACACAAGCAACAGGTCGAAATCAGTACTTACGAGTACACTTCACTGGTACAGATTCAGCAAATGACTGATGTACCGCGAGGGCTGCCATTGTTTGAAAGCATCGTGGTGTTTGAGAATTATCCGGTAGATGAGGCTTTACAACAGAACTCGCAAAAGTTGCACATCAGCGATGTTCGTGCCTTTGAGAGAACCAATTATCCACTTACGGTAGTAGCCTTGCCGGGTAAGCAATTGTCGTTGCGGTTCGTCTACGATAGTCAGCGGTTTGAGAGTGCTAGTGTCACACGGATGATGGGGCATTTCCAGACCTTGCTTGAAGGTATAGTGACTAACCCTAACCAGCGCCTTGCAGACCTACCACTGCTCAACGTGTCCGAGCGTCAGCAGTTGCTCTTTGAGTGGAATGATACCCAGACCGAGTATCCCCAGGATAAGTGTATTCATCAGCTGTTTGAAGAGCAAGTGGAACTGACACCAGATGCAGTGGCATTAGTGTATCATAATGAACAGCTAACTTATCGAGAGTTAAATACTCGTGCCAATCAGTTGGCACATTACCTACTCAAGTTGGGAGTGGGACCAGAGGTACTGGTAGGTATTTGTGTTGAGCGATCGTTAGAGATGATAGTGGGACTTTTGGGGATTTGGAAAGCGGGAGGAGCTTATGTGCCGTTAGATCCAACTTATCCCCAAGAGCGATTAGCCTATATGCTCTCAGATTCACAGGTATCGGTGCTATTGACTCAAGAAAAGTTGGTTGCAGATTTGCCTGCTCACACAGCGCATATGGTCTGCTTGGATTCACAATGGGAGGTTATTTCTTGTGAGAATCAGGAGAATCTTCTCAGTAATGTGCAACCCAGTGATTTGGCGTATGTGATTTACACTTCGGGGTCTACTGGCAAGCCTAAGGGAGTCTTAATCGCCCACCAAGGATTGTGCAACTTAGCTCAGGCAGGGATTCGCCTGTTTGATGTCAACTCAGATAGCCGTGTTCTTCAATTTGCTTCCTTTAGCTTCGACGCTTCTATCTATGAAGTTGTTATGACTCTTTGTTGTGGAGCAAGGCTTTGCTTGGGAACAAAGGAATCCTTACTCCCAGGACCAAATTTGATGCAATCTTTGCGTACGTATAACATTACACATGTTACGCTCCCCCCTTCTGCGTTGGCTGTTCTACCTTATGAGGAATTGCCAGTGCAAACAATGATAGTAGCAGGAGAAGCTTGTTCTCCCGATTTGGTAGCGCAATGGTCAAAAGACCGGCGTTTTTTCAATGCCTATGGACCAACTGAATCAACTGTCTGCGCTACCGTAGCTGAATGCACCAAAAGCAGCAATCAACTCTCAATCGGTCGTCCCATCGCCAACACACAAATCTATATTCTTGACTCCCATCTCCAACCAGTCCCAATTGGGGTCACGGGTGAACTGTATATCGGTGGTGCTGGTGTAGCTCGCGGTTATCTCAACCGTCCCGAGTTAACCCAAGAGAAGTTTATCCTTAATCCCTTTAGTCAACAACAAGGGGCACGCCTTTACAAAACTGGTGACTTAGCTCGTTACCTACCCGACGGTAACATTGAGTTTCTTGGTCGCATTGACCACCAGGTGAAAATTCGTGGTTTCCGCATTGAACTGGGAGAAATCGAAGCGTTGCTGAGTCAACATCCTAGTGTGAAACAAGTTCTAGTTATAGATCGAGAGGATGTACCCGGTGACAAGCGCTTGGTGGCATATATAGTTCATGACCAAGAACAAGTACCCAAGGTTAGCGAACTTCGCTCCTTGCTGAAGGAGAAATTACCAGATTACATGGTACCATCGGCATTTGTGATGTTAGAGGCTATGCCACTGACTCCTAACGGTAAGGTAAACCGTAAGGCTTTGCCAGCACCTGATACGTTACGTCCCGATTTGGAAGAAACTTTTGTCGCTCCCCGCACATCAACTGAGGAGGTACTGGCTGAAATCTGGACTCAAGTGCTTCGGCAAAAGCAAGTTGGTGTCTATGACAATTTCTTTGACCTTGGTGGTCATTCCCTTATAGCGACTCAACTGCTCTTCCGCGTACAAAATACGTTCAAATTAGAATTGCCTTTACACGCCCTGCTCGAAACACCTACAGTTGCGGGGATGGCTGAAGCTATTGATAATGTTCGTGACTCCAAACCGACTCCATCTGCAACAATATCTGTCACAAATCTTAATGCAGAAGCTGTTTTGGATGAGACAATCTGCCCGGTCGGTATCTCTGTTGAGTCTATCGCACACCCAGCACGTATCTTTCTGACTGGAGCAACAGGTTTTCTGGGAGCTTTTTTACTCTACGAACTCCTACAGCAGACCAATGCTGACATTTATTGCTTGGTACGCTCTTCTAATGTGGAAGAAGGCAAAAAGAAGATCCAAGCAAATCTTCAATCCTACTCGCTCTGGAATGAATGTTTTAGTTCCAGAATCATCTCAGTTCTCGGAGATTTATCTCAACCACTTTTTGGTCTTTCCAATCAAGAGTTTCAATTGTTGGCAAGTACAATAGATGTCATTTATCATAATGGCGCATTAGTTAATTTCGTCGATCCATACCCTAAACTTAAGGCAGCTAATGTTCTTGGAACTCAGGAAGCTCTAAGATTGGCAAGCCAAATTAAAGTCAAGCCTGTACATTATATTTCTAGCATTGCCGTTTTCCCCTGGGAGGAGGACTTCTCTAAAGATCATGTCTTCCGGGAAAATGACTCTTTAGATCGAGGTCTTCTTGCAGGTGGCTACGAGCAGACTAAATGGGTGGCGGAAAAGTTAGTCACGATCGCACGCAATCGAGGACTTCCTGTATATATTTATAGACCAGGAAGAGTATCAGGGCACAGCCAAACAGGAACCTGCAATACAGATGACTTAATGTCCAGAATGATAAAGGGGTGTATTCAACTTGGAAGTGTTCCAGATTTCAACATGATGGTGGATCTGACACCTGTGGACTATGCGAGCAAATGTATTGTTCATTTATCAATGCAGAAAAAATTTCTGGAGGAAACTTTTCATGTGGTTAATCCTCTCCCTGCTCACTGGAGCAACGTGATGACTTGGCTGCGCTCTTTTGGTTACTCGCTTAAGGTGATTTCGTACGATCAATGGCGAGCAGAACTGCTCAAGGTTGCAGAGCATTCCTCAGAAAATCCATTGTATTCATTAATACCTTTTTTTGGGGAGGAAGCACCCGATAACTCAGTCAAGTTCGACTGTCAGAATACGCTTAATAGCCTTGTAGGAACCTCTATCACCTGTCCATCAGTCAGTGCAGAATTGCTAAACACTTACTTGTCATACTACGTTAGTAGTGGTTTTCTGTCGGCTCCGCAGCAGATTGAGCAAGTTGGATATGAGTTAAATAAAGCACCTGAAGCTATGACATTATAGGGCAAACGAGTCGCAAAATGTGACTTGCAAATCAAGTAAACTAAGTACAGCTTTGCATTAATTCGTAGCGTTTTAAAACGCAGAGGGACGCGGAGTCAACGCAGTGAACCAGCGCGAATGACGGCTTTCCCGACAGCAGGCGACTGGTGTTCGCCGTCAGGCGTGCCGTAGGCATACCCGAAGGGAGTAACGCAGAGCCTTTCTGAAATTAATTCGTTACGAACTTGTGAAATTCTCTACTAAGTGTCAATTTTTTTGGAGTAATTATGAGTTGGAATGACCAAGAAGATACAACTATCTACAAAGTTGTTGTAAATCACGAACAACAGTACTCAATTTGGCCTAGCGATCGCTCAAATGCTGTTGGTTGGGCAGATGTTGGTAAAAGCGGGACAAAGGCAGAATGCCTAGCTTATATAAAAGAAGTATGGACTGATATGAGACCACTTAGCCTACGTCAGCAAATGGAAAAATCAGCACAACCAAGCTAAAGATGCATCATGGTACGAACATCGTCTGTTGACAACTAGCTCGTCAAACTTAAACCAAATCCACAAGCAAAAATCAATTGTCCCATTTCTGCTTTCGGAGATCTTGAGGATGGTTTAGTCAAGTGTGAGCATTTGCTAGTCTGGCGAAACCAGACGAGTCATTCGTTTCAATTAGGAATGTCTAAGACGCAAGCATTTCTTTTTGCACACCGAGCGATCGCTGCTGTTAAACTACATTTCTCAACATTTAAGCAACTGTGTTGCAAAAACGGCGTCACCATAGCAGTCAACAATAAAGTAGTGGGTTGTGTTAGTCCCTTAAAGAACTGCCCGCTACAGGGCTTTTTGCTAGGTAGTTGTCGGGTCTTTTTCTAGAGTCAATAAACCACGACTGCTGGATGACCCAGAAAACCTCTGGGTCGTGCAGCTAAATTTAATATCATTTATTGCGGCAAAAGTCAAGCAAAAAATGCCTGTAGGCGCTCAGGCTCTGCGCTGCTGTGAGCGTTTAATTAACAACTCCTAATTCCTGAACGCTCCTGTTGCTTAACAAGGTGTAAAGCATCCCTTCAACAGGCTGATAGTAACTGTCAATTTTATAAAAGTGAGGTTGAGAAATGATCCATTGAGGCGTAACACTACGCTTTACAAGACTTAGTACTGCATTTCATAAATTCATATCGCGATAAGGGGGTTGTAGTTGCGCTGTCTTCGCGCTTAGCGCAACTATGAACTATAACGCTACTTGCATTGTGGAATCTTGTACTTAGCAATTCCTTGTAGAGGTCATCAATCCCTGTAAAATCCTTAAAACAGTGAACAGTGACGCCAGCGGACTGGTGGGGAACTTAAACATGGGCGGATGAAACTGATAACTGATAACTGGTAACTGTTAATTATACAACCCCTTTACATCCCGGGACTTGCAGACGCTAATCGGTGCGTTTACATACACTTCTACAAAGTTTTCGATCATTATCCGGATCTGATTGCGGACAGCGCGATAGGGGCTGATCGCAGCTGTAATTGCCACTACCCCATCGCGACTGAGTAGATTTGCTACAAACCCGATGCGACGAATGTTAATGTCTCGGTCTTGTTTGCTAAAGCCTTGGGCCGTCTGGGTTAATATTTAATTTCTGTAGAGGTCTAATGAAAAAGAATAATATTGAAGACATTTATCAGCTATCCCCAATGCAACAGGGGATGCTGTTCCACACCCTTTATGCTCCCGATTATGGGGTGTATTGTCAGCAGTTTAATTGTACTTTTACAGGCAAGCTGGATGTTGAGGCATTCACTGCAGCATGGCAGCAAGTAGTCGCGCGGCATGTGGTTTTGCGAACTGCTTTCGTTTGGGAACGCCAAGATCAGCCGCTCCAGGTGGTGTCTCGGCAGGTGAAACTACCAATAGAAATTCATTCTTGGATCGGACTATCTCCACAGGAGCAGCAACAGCAACTACAAGCGTTTCTGGAGTCGGATCAAAATCGTGGCTTTCAACTGACCAAGGCACCACTGATGCGTCTGACCTTGATTCAAATGTCAGATGATGTCTACCAATTTGTCTGGAGTTATCACCACATACTTCTAGATGGGTGGTCATTGCCGTTGGTATTCAAGGAAGTGCTGTTGTTTTATGAAGCAAAGTCTTTGGGGCAACAGTTACAATTGCCACCAACTCGTTCCTACCGCGAGTACGTTGCCTGGTTACAGAAGCAGAACTTGGCACAAGCCGAAGAATTTTGGCGGCAAACACTCTTTGGTGTGACGGCACCAACACCGCTCGTAATTGATAAAGCACACCACAGCAAGTCCTTGCAACAAAGCTATAGCGAAAAGATTCTTCTGCTATCAAGTGAAGCAACAACAGCCCTGGTATCTTTCGCAAGGAAATATCAACTGACGTTGAACACCTTAGTGCAAGCAGCTTGGGCTTCACTTCTTTTGCGATACAGTGGCGAAACCGACGTAGTTTTCGGTGTGACTGTCTCAGGTCGTACAGCTCCCATAATAAGCGTAGAATCGATAGTTGGGCTATTTATCAATACTTTGCCGATGCGGGTGGGAGTTACCGATGAGGATACAGTTCTACCTTGGCTCAAGCAAATACACAAGCAACAAGTTGAAATCACTAGTTACGAGTACACACCACTGGTACAGATTCAGCGTCTGAGTGATGTGCCGCAAGGGCTGCCTTTGTTTGAAAGCATCGTAGTGTTTGAGAATTATCCGGTAGATTCGGCTTTAGAACAGAACTCTCAAAAGTTGCACATCAGTGATGTTCGTGCCTTCGAGCGGAACAACTATCCACTCACTCTCATCGCCCAGCCGGGTGTGCAATTGTCGTTCCGCTTCATCTATGATAGTCAGCGTTTTGAGAGTGCGAGTGTGACACGAATGGTAGGGCATTTCCAAGCTCTGCTACAGGGTCTAGTCGCCGATCCCGACCAAAAGCTGTCGCACATACCACTGTTAAGTGCTACTGAACAACATCAGATCCTGATCGAGTGGAACAATACACACGCTCCTTATCCTCAAGAAAAGTGTCTGCATTCCTTGTTTGAGCAACAGGTTCAAAAGACACCAGATGCAGTGGCAGTAGTATTTGAAGAGCAACGCTTGACCTACAGCGAATTAAACACACGCGCCAATCAACTGGCGCACTACTTACAGGCATTGGGCGTGGGACCGGAAGTGTTGGTTGGTGTCTGTCTAGAGCGTTCTGTGGAGATGGTAGTGGGATTGCTGGGCATTCTCAAGGCGGGTGGAGCTTATGTGCCAGTGGATCCAGAGTATCCGCAAGAACGCTTGGCATATATGCTAGAAGACAGCAGGGTCAAAGTGCTGTTGACTCAGGAAAAATTAGTAGCAAGGCTTGCAGAACAGCAGGCGCATCTGGTGTGTTTGGATACAAACTGGCAAGCTATTAGTGAGTCAAGCGCAGAAAATCCACGCTCGGGAGTGTTACCTCATCACCTGGCTTATGTGATTTACACGAGCGGCTCTACAGGCAAGCCCAAAGGAGCGATGAACACTCATCAGGCGATTTGCAATCGCTTGGTGTGGATGCAGCAAGCTTACCAAATCACACCAGATGATTGCATCTTACAAAAAACCCCATTCAGCTTTGATGTCTCGGTGTGGGAATTCTTCTGGCCATTAATGACTGGCGCACGCCTAGTGGTGGCGCAACCGGGAGGACATCGAGATAGTGCGTATCTAGTGAAGCTGATTGCCAAAGAGCAGATTACCACACTGCATTTCGTCCCCTCAATGCTACAGGTGTTCTTAGAAGAACAAAGTCTGGAAAGTTGCACAAGCTTGCGGCAAGTGTTCTGTAGCGGCGAAGCCCTGCCAAAAGAACTGCAAGAAAAGTTTTTTGCGCGTCTGGGGTGCAGTTTACACAATCTCTACGGTCCGACAGAAGCAGCAATTGATGTTACTTACTGGCAATGCCATAAAGACAGCATTCTCCTGAGTGTGCCAATTGGTCGGGCGATCGCCAATACACAAATTTACATCCTCGACCCGCACTTACAGCCAGTACCTACTGGGGTACCGGGAGAACTGCATATTGGTGGTGTGGGTTTAGCACGAGGCTATCTCAACCGCCCGGAAACGACAGCCGAAAAATTCATTCCCAACCCTTTTAGTTCAGAACCAGGTTCTCGCCTGTACAAAACTGGTGACTTAGCCCGCTACTTAAACGATGGCAATATAGAGTACATTTGTCGCATTGACTTCCAAGTAAAAATACGTGGTTTCCGCATTGAGCTAGGAGAAATCGAAGCAGTACTAACTCAACACCCTGATGTCAACTCTTGCGTCACCATCGTCCGCGAGGATGCGACCGGAGACAAACGCTTAGTCGCATATGTCGTAGCCGATACACGCACAGCAGTGACAATGAGCCAGTTGCGCTCCTTCCTCAAACAGAAACTGCCAGATTACATGGTACCGTCTGCCTTTGTGATTTTGGATTCTCTGCCGCTTACCCCTAATGGCAAGCTAGATCGTCGGGCGTTACCGAAGCCTGATACAACACGTCATGAACGAGAAACAGTTTTAGCCCCACCCCGCACAGAGTCTGAAGAAATACTAGCCAAAATCTGGCGTGAGGTTCTGCACCTCGAGCAAGTTAGCATCCATGACAACTTCTTTGAACTGGGCGGGGATTCCATTCTCAGCATTCAGATTATTTTTAAAGCCAAACAGGCTGGACTGCAACTGACTGCTAAACAGATATTTGAACACCTGACAATTGCTGAGTTGGCAGCAGCGGCGAACGCTACTCAAACGGCGGAGGCAGAACAGGGGCACTTAAGTGGTTTGTTACCTCTGACACCCATCCAACATTGGTTTTTTGAACAAAATCTACCAGAACCTCACCACTTCAACCAGTCATTTCTACTAGAAGTACCGCAAACATTCGACCCCGCTTTGTTGTCGCAAGTGGTGCAACAATTATTGGTGCATCATGATGCGCTGCGCTTACGTTTTGTGCAGTCTGGTTCACATTGGGAACAGATTAACGCTATCCCTGATGATACCATTCCTTTTTCCCATGTAAATCTATCAACAATACCAGACGCAGAGCAAAAAGCTGCTATTGAAGCCGCTGCTGCTTCCCTACAAGCCAGCTTGAACCTGTCTTCTGGACCACTAATGCGAGTAGCGTTTTTTGCTCTGGGTACTGATAAACCAAGCCGACTGCTAATAGTCATCCACCACCTAGCAGTGGACGGCGTTTCTTGGCGAATTTTGTTAGATGATTTGCTTTCAGCTTACCAGCAACTCAGTCGTGGCGAAGCGATCGTGCTTCCCCCCAAGACGACGTCTTTTAAACACTGGGCTATGCAACTCACTTCTTACGCACGCTCAGACACGGCAAAGAAAGAGCTGACTTATTGGCAAGGTATTTCACGCACAGACATAAGCCGTTTACCAGTGGACAATGCGTTCGATGCTAACACCGTAGCATCTGCCCGCACAGTATCAGTGTCGCTCTCACCGGGCGAAACCCGCGCTCTTTTGCAGGAAGTTCCCAAAGCTTATAAAACTCAGATCAATGATATCCTGCTAACTGCTCTGGTCCAGGTTTTAGGTAAGTGGACTGGCAATAACTCTGTGTTACTGAACCTCGAAGGTCATGGGCGGGAAGATATTTTTGAAGATGTGGACTTATCGCGCACAGTTGGTTGGTTTACGACAATCTTCCCCGTGCTTTTAGAGTTAAAAGCAACAGACAATGTAGGAGAGAGCTTAAAGTCTATCAAAGAACAACTCCGTGCCGTACCCAACCGAGGCATCGGCTACGGTTTGCTGCGCTATTTGAGTGGGGATGCGGAAATTACCTCCACACTGCAAGCTCTACCACAAGCTGAGGTAAGTTTCAACTACCTGGGGCAATTCGATTGGGGAATGCAAGAAAATTCTTTATTCAAATTAGCCCCTGAATCAGTCGGTTCACAACACAGCCAGCTAGGAAGTCGCAGTCATTTGCTAGATATTAACGGATTCGTAGTAGAAAGTCAGTTACAACTGGATTGGACATACAGCGAAAACTTTCACAAACGTGCCACAATTGAAAGTCTAGCCCAAGATTTTGCAGCAAGCTTGCGATCGCTAATCGCTCATTGTTTATCTGCTGATGCAGGGGGCGACACATCTAATGTATCTGAGACCATTCATAGCTTTCCTCAACCAATAAATAATTATCAGCGTCAGGAAAATAACGCTTCTATACCCCTACACTTATTAGAACTTCCAGAGGAAATCTCTGAGTTACTTCCCTCAGATATAGAATCGGCATATCCTCTTGCCAAAATGCAGGAGTTTATGTTGCATCATTACGCAAATGACCATCAAAAAATGGGGGTTTACCATTTCCAGCAATCATACGATATATATGATGACAATCTTTCTTTGAATGCCTTTAAGAAGTCACTAGAAATAAGCGTGCAAAAACATCCGGCTTTGAGAACGGTATTTATCACTCAAAACGGAAAACCAGTAGTTCAGGTGGTCAAAAAAAATCTGAGATTTTCCATCAATGAGCATGACATTAGCAACATGAAAGCGGATGAACAAGAAAGTTATGTTAATGAAGTGGTGAAGCAAGATAGGCAAAATTTATTCAATGTTGAAAATTCCAACGAGCCACTTTTTAGATTCAATATTTTTTGCAAAGCAAAGAATAGATTTGAATTCTTCATGTCAACTCATCATGCAATTATAGATGGTTGGAGCAATATTGAATTTCTAAACCAACTGTATGAGTTCTATTTGGCTCTCAAGAAACGAGAAGAAATAACACTATCTCCTGCTGCCAATGTGTATAAGGAATTTGTCGCTTTGGAGAAAGAGATTCTTGGGTCACAAGACGCATCAAATTTCTGGAAGTTTCACTTGAAAAACTATACATATAAACCATTCAAGCCGTTAACCACTCCAGTAGCTCAAGTAGAAGCTGTTGCTCAAGAATACAACTTTGACTCAGAAATCATTGCTGACTTACGTGAATTCTGTCGGAAATTGAAAGTTTCACCGAAAGCACTTTTCCTGAGTACCTACCTTGACCTCATTGGTACTGTGATGAAAGAAAACATGGTTTCTGTAGGAATTATCTCAAATAGTAGAACAGAAAGATTATCTGACCCGTTTGGAGCTTTGGGCTTGTTCTGGAATATTGTTCCCTTTTGTCAACAAGTTATAAAAGATAAAGAGGTACAAATTCAAAATGTGCAGCAATCTCTAATTGATATCGAACCTTATGTTCGATATCCACTTCTGGAAATTTTGTCAGACCAACAGTTAAAACCTGGAGCTGGGGCAGAGTTATTTTGCGCTACGTTTAATTTCATGTCTTTCCATAATGCCAAAGAGCTTTTCGAGCAGACCGACTTGAAGGTGAATGCGAGAAGGTCTCATGACAAGTTCAACTTTCCTTTAAATTTTGCTGTTTCAATGAAGCCATCCTCAGAAGATGTAAGCATACGTGTGGAATATGACCAGATGTATTTTAGCTGCCTTGAGATTCGCTCAATGGTTCAGAATTATGTTGAAATCTTATACGCAGTTCATAGACTTTAGGCATTGAGCTTCTAGCCTTGTAAAATCATGCATTTTGGGTGATATTTTTTCTCTGGAACACTATGTATAAATTGAATACTACCAAAGCCCGTATCTACCAAAACCATCACCTCCTTGAAGTGCAAGGTTAATTTTTTTGGTAAAGATTTAACCATTTTTAATCCTAGCCTTGCCGGAGAGGTAGCGCCTTTTCCTCTCCAAACCCGGAAATTCCAAGGTACTCGCCACCGACCAACAACCAAATACACCACAACCAAATGCAAACCTCGTTTTCCGTGGTATACGCTGATTAAGTTTTCCAGTGCCTTAAATTTTCCGGCTTTCTCCAAAGTTGTCAGGTCAACAATAACCTGTAAAAATGGTTGGCGTCCCAACGAACGCTCAGATAAAATCTCCTTAATAATACGGTTACGAGTTGTGCGAATTACACCTCTGGTTGACCAAGCGTAGATATTGAGAAATCTGCTTAAGGCGCTGGGTGACTTACTTTTACTGTGTTGAGGTAGAGGATAACCCTGCGCTTCCAAGAACATTCCCAACATTGCTTCAAGATTTTCTTGTTGGTAAATAGAAGGCATCAATGACAGCAAAGTGTAAACTAGACTTTGGGCGTGGGCAAGAATTGAAACCATTTTTCTTGCTTATCTGTAATGTATTTCACGCCCTTTCTCTCATACTTTGAACATTTCCACAAATCGAGTCACTCTCATTATTAGCGATGGCGTAGCCGCCCGCCCTGTCGGGCTTCGCATACGCCTACGACTCGTTACAAGGAATATCATGCCCTAACAAAACGTGGCATCAGATTTATGAGTAAATCTCGTAGTTTTTTAATTTTATTAGTAATTTAAATTACTTTAATACACATAAGCTTTCTGCAGATTCTAGTGTTAGATTTTTATACTCTTTATTTGTTTTTTACGGGTTTATTCGGCAGGTGCAAGATCTGAGTTAGACTCACCGATGAAACTTGGAAAGCTTTGGGTATTGCAGCAGAATGTAACGGTTTAACTAGGGCTGACTACTTAGAAGAAATTGTGCGGAAAAATACTCTACCAAGTATCACACGAGATGAATCACAAAATCTACCATGTAATACACGGAAAGCCGAACCCCTTCAACCGTGTATTACACCGGACGAGGGGTATCAAAAAAGGTCAGCCACCTTACTACCTCAACTGGAAGCACTTGAAACTTTACGCGATCACATTTTGTTTGAACTGAAGTTAGGTAAGCAAGCCACCGGATACAAAACGGCACTTAAAGCTCTTAATCGTTTCATTGCTGAATTAACTAACCGAGCATAGCCGTTTCCGAATTCGCCAACAGTGTCAGAGCTACTTTTCCCCCTATAAGCATTCCAGCTTTTATAGGTTTCAAGCTTGAATTTTTCGAGAGAGTCTGACTTTTCCTCTTAAGCCTCAAAAAGCTTGCTCACAAAGAATTAGAGAAAAAGCACGTCAGATAAAGTAAAGTAATTCAAATCGGGTGCGAAAGCTGACAAATCATGTTGAACTGGTGGAAGAAAAATTTTGCAAGTTGTGAATTGAGCGATAGCTTCTCTGCGAGACGCTACGCGTAGCTTGCTTCGCCGTAGAGGTACGTTAAGCTTCTCTACGAGGCTTCCGCGTAGCTTGCTTCCCCGTTCGTGGAGCGCGTTCCGTAGGAAAGGGGTACGCTAACGCCGATTGGATGAGCGTGCAACGTCGATAGGTAAAGCTCTAAGTCAAGGATGACGCAATTAGTTGAAAATATGGTGCTAAAGCCTTACCCATTTCAATATCTTTGGGTTTTTGTTATAGCGGTAGGTTAAGCCCTCTTTAGTAGTGATGGATTGGCCTTTGCTTGCCTTACTTCTAATGGTAGCAATTGAATAGTTTGCTAACATCTGCATTTCCTGATGAGAAAGCCCTTCGATTGTGTCTATTTCTACTGCTCTTTCTGGTTGGATTTGGGATTCTTTGTTGGAAAAATCATCGATTTTGATTTCAGCTTTTTGGGTAGGATTGATGACAATTTCTTTTGCTTTTTGAAGCTGATAATCCTGCACGGTTAAAAGTTGCCAACTGGAATCTTGTGAAAGCTCCAAAACCCATTGATGATAATTAAACAGGCTTTCCCGATGCCCAACACTGATAAAAGTTGTTTGAGTTGATTGTAACTGTTGATATAAACTTGCTTCATTATTCAAATCTAAGGCACTGGTTGCTTCATCTAATATTGTGAAGCTAGGATGAGTAACTAACAGTCGTGCGAATGCAAGGCGTTGTTGTTCTCCCAAAGATAATATATTCTCCCAAGGAACTTCTGTATCAAAGCCATCGACTCGACTTAGCAAGTTTTGCAAGTTGACTTGTTGCAAAACTTCTTCGAGTTCTCGATCAGTCATTTGACGATTTGTATTAGGATAGAGTAACTGTTCGCGTAAAGTTCCCAAAATTATGTAAGGACGTTGGGGCAAAAATAAGACGGATTCTAGGGGAGGTCGCATCAAACGACCAGTCCCCGCATTCCACAAACCAGCGATCGCTCTCAACAAAGAACTTTTACCTCGACCACTAGGCCCAACAATCAATAAACCTTCTCCACGTTGAACAGAAAGTGACAAATCTTCGACGATCACCTGCTCATAGTTTGGTGTTTGTAAGGTGACATTGTCAAAAGCAAAATAGTTTTCTTCTATTGTTTTAACAGTACTCAGATTTTCAGGTTGTTTAGTGACTTCTTCCAATGCATCTGAGAACTCAGCTAAACGTTCAACGTAACTCGAAAAATTTCCAGAAGTGCCAAATTCACTTATTAATTCTCCCAGAGCAGTAGCAAACAGATAGCTAGCTAAAGTAGCTTGTCCAACTTGTCCAAAATCAATTTCATTACTAATATATAAAGGTGCGAGTAATAACAACGTAAAAAATTCGATAGCAGACTGATACCCTCTGTTAAAAATTTCGTTATTTCTCTCCCAATTAATTTTGTGTATAGCACTTTTTAAGATATTACTAAATCTTCGTTGAATTATATTTGATTTTTGATTTTCTCCTCGAAAAAAAGCTATTGATTCGGCATGATTCCGAACATGAGTCAGTGCATAATTATAGTCTGCTTTAGATTCAAGTTCCTCTTGATTAATTTTATTTAATTCTTGATTTAAGTAAACAGCAATCAAATTACCTATAATCGTATAAATCAGCAAAGCAATAGCGATCTTTGGGAAAATTGACCAGAGAATTATTAAAAAAGTCGCCATTTGCAGTACTTTTTCTAGGAAAGTAGCTGAAAAACTGAGGGCATTACTAGGAAGAGGTTCAATTTCTTGGGATAAACGTTGATCTGGGTTATCAATATCAGCTTTAAAATTAATTTTATAATAAGCACGATTGGTCAAATATTTATCTAAAATCTGATTATTAAGCCATTGGTACCAATCAAGAGCGATTCTTTTTCTAAAAAATTTAGAAAATCCAACTAAGAGGGTTACGGAGACAAGCCCAACAGCATAAAGCCACACTATGTTAATGAACTTAGAATAATCTTTTTCTTGAATAATTATATCGATCAAATAACGATTAACAAAACTATTAAAAGCAGTTATACCTACAAGTGCGATTATTAATAATATCAGCAGAATAAGCATTCCCCATGCACGAATCACATCTGAAAATGCTCTTTCTCCTGGCTTTGTTGGATACCAGTAAGGCCCTGCGATCGCTCCGACATTTTTCCAGAATTGGATAAAATCTGAAACAGGATTTGTTCCGGGTTGAGTTTGAAGAACTTGGGTTGGCATATTTGAAAAATAAACTGAAATCTTTTATAATTAGATATAATACTTTCTAGTGCTGAATAACAAGTAATAAGTACCGAGTAAGAAATTACATATAGCACTCGATACTCAGAACCATGTTTGCACTTAGATATTTGCTTGTGCTGGCTCCACTTCATCCATTTTTAGATTTAGGCGATCGCATTATCTACAGGATGCAGGCTAGATAAGAACTTTGTTAAATAGAGGCTGTAGTGGTGTATGGTCGCGGCTCACCAAGAATTCTGGTCTGGGTTGCCCCTTGAAGCTTGGTATATTGTTGACGCTATTATAAGTGATAATTAGGAGCCTGCGATCGTAGGGAGAAATGTTGGGTGCTGATCCGTGTACTAAATTACAGTGAAAGAAAAGGACAGAGCCTAAAGGGCCTTTTGGTGCAACGATACCTTTTTCAGTAGCTAGTTTGGCGATCGTTTCTTTCCCAAGAGAGTACTTAAGAGCAGCACTAACATTAGACTTCCAGTCATTTTTTTGATCATTAACTTCAGATGACTCTATTTGTCCTAAGTGAACAAGGCTCTCTTTGTGAGAACCTGGAATGAAATACATAGGCCCGTTAAACTCATTACATTCATCCAAGAAAACAGCAACATTCAATGCTTTAGGGGATGGCATACCATCTTCTTGATCCCAAAACACAAAGTCTTGATGCCACGGCCATATATCTCCTCCAAAAGCTGCTTTAAAGTTGATTTTAAATTGGTAGACATATACATCGCTATTGAGAATTTCACAGGTAGATGTTAGGAGGCTAGGGTGTCGAGTCAAAGAATCGAAAATTTCCGTGGTGGCGTGGCATCCATGAAGAGCACGCACTGTTTTATTATCCTTTTCTAAAATCCGTCCTGGTATATCTCTTACTATCAAATCTTCAACAGCAGCGTGCATTGCCTCAACTTCTTTTGTCGAGAAAAGCTCTGGGATAAACAGTAGCCCGTTTTCTCTGTAATCTTCTATTTGGTCTTTCGTTAATTTCATTGTTTTATCTATCTGATTGGTATGGGACATAACTATTGTTTTGATGCTTAAAACCAACTAATTACTAATAGAAAGTTGTGTTGATTAACATTGAGTCAGGCGATCGCTCTTTCACAGTAGAATGCTCCTTATGAGCAGAATATAATGATCAAAAGAAGGTTCATACCCCGTAACCCGTAGTTTTCTGTACTTCTTGGATACAAGCTTTCAACCGTTCAGCTAAGACCTGAACATGGGGTTGAGTCATCATCGTGACATGGTTGCCTGGGACAAAATGGATATCCACTGGCTCGGTAGAAAACTTGCTCCAGCCCCAGGTTGAATCCTGCAATATCTCAGAAAGTACTTCATTATTAGACTCCTCGACTGTGGAAGTTTCGCTGGCCCGCAACAAGGTGATTCGGATTGGATAAACCTGTTGTGGCACATAATTAACTAGAGAGTTAGCTTTGAGCAATTGCACCATATTATTAAGCTGCATAATTTCATCGTCGGGAGGCAAGATATCAGCATTTTTTAATCGTTCTAGAACGTATTTCAGTTGATCCTCCCAAACAAAACATTGAAGAATATCGTCTGAAATATCTAGTTTCTTTGCGTAAATAATTTCGATTGCACCTGCCAATTGAGCTAGCCATTTAGCATTATCCCAATCAAATCCTTCTGGCTTTTCCTGATAAAAAGGTGCTGTAGTATCAAGAATGGCAACGAAAGAAACCTTATGTCCTTTGCGAAGTAACTGCTGCGCCATTTCAAAGGCTAATTTACCGCCAAAAGAATGCCCTGCCAAAAAATAAGGCCCCTGCGGTTGAACAACCTCTAGTTCTTGAATGTACTGGGCGGCTACATCCTCAACTGGAGTAATTGATTCCGATTCTCCAGAAAGAGTATTTGCTTGGAAACTGTAAAATGGTTGGTCTGAACCCAGACAACGCGCTAAGTCATATAAGTAGAAAGGAGTACCAGCAGCTCCTGGAAGGCAAAACAAAGGTGGCTTGGAACCGTTCGGCTGAATTGCTACTAAGGAAGACCAAATTGAGGAATCCGAATCCGCTTGCACAATAGTTGCCAACTGTTCGATAGTTGGATTTTGGTAAAGGCTAGCTATAGGAATATCTTTACCAAACTGCTGTTTAATTTGAGCCATTAAGTAAGGAGTTAAAAGGGAATGACCACCGAGATCAAAGAAGTTATCTTGTACTCCCACCTTGTCAACTTTCAAAATTCTTGACCAGATTTGCGCTAATTGCAGTTCTACTTGGCTACGTGGTGCAACAAATTTGTCTGCGTCACTGGTGTCAGCAGGTGCTTGCAATGCACGACGGTCTACCTTACCGTTGGGTGTTAGTGGCAAGGAATCCAGAATGACTATTGCCGGAACCATGTAAGGCGGTAGTTTTGCTTTCAAGAACTGACGCAGTTGGCTAATTGTCGGTACACAGTTTTCATGCGGTACTACATAGGCCACTAAACGTTTATCACCTGGGGTATCTTCCCGGACAATGGCCACAGTTGTTTGAATTTCCGGATGTTGATTGAGTACAGTTTCAATTTCTCCTGGTTCAACCCGAAATCCCCGAATTTTCACCTGATGGTCAATGCGACCCAGAAATTCAATATTGCCATCCGGTAAATAACGCGCCAAATCCCCAGTTTTGTACAAGTAATCTT
This sequence comes from Scytonema sp. HK-05, assembly GCF_963872035.1. Lineage (NCBI taxonomy): Bacteria > Bacillati > Cyanobacteriota > Cyanophyceae > Nostocales > Scytonemataceae > Scytonema > Scytonema sp. HK-05. The sequence continues at coordinate 104,745 of NZ_CAWMYC010000013.1, read as the reverse complement.
CAGCTTTAAAAGGATTAGGGATAAATTTTTGCTTTGTTAATTCCGGACGATTATAGTAACCATTAGCTAACCCAACGCCGCCTATGTATAGTTCACCAGTCACACCGATAGGAACTGGTTGGAAATTACTATCGACAATGTACATCTGCGTATTGTCAATAGGTTGTCCAATAGGAGGGTAAGCAGACCAAGTATCTGGTGTACCTGAGAAAGTAAAAGCTGTTACCACATGGGTTTCGGAAGGCCCGTAATGGTTATGCAGCGAACAATTTTCCAAATTATTAAATAAATTAACAATGGGTCGATTTACTTGCAGTTGTTCGCCAGTGGTAATAATCTCTGTCAGATTTTTGAACAAATGTTTTTGCTGTCCGTATACCTCTGCCAATTGCTGAAGCACAACAACTGGAAGAATTACCTTCTGTATAGGTTTGTTTGCTAGGAAGTGAATTAAACTGTCCAAATCCAAACGCACAGTTTCGGAAACTATAAATAGCGTTCCACCAGAACACCAAGCAACAAACATTTCGTGAATGCTGGCATCAAAACTCAATGAGGCAAATTGAAGAATTCCCACTTCTGTTTGTAGAGTAGCTAAATGCCATTGAATCAAATTAGTGATTGCTCGATGAGGCAAAGCTACGCCTTTTGGTTTACCTGTAGAACCAGAGGTAAATATCACGTAAACTAAGTTACTAGGTTCTACACCAGTGATGAGATTTTCATGGCTAGATTGAGAAATTATTGCCCAGTCAGTATCTAAACAAACAACTTGCCCTTCATGTTGGGGTAGTTTGCTAATCAGTTGTTGTTGGGTAAGCAGCACCCTTACCTGAGTATCTTCGAGCATGAAGTGCAAACGCTCAATTGGATAGTCTGGGTCAAGTGGCACATAAGCACCACCAGCCTTTAAAATCCCCAACAGTCCCACAACCATTTCTAATGAGCGTTCTACACACAATCCGACTAGCACATCTGGTTTCACGCCCAAGGACTTCAAGTAGTGTGCTAATTGATTTGCCCGACAGTTTAATTCGTAGTAAGTAAGTTGTTGATTCTCAAACTCCACTGCCACTGCATCTGGGGTACGCTCTACTTGTTCCTCAAACAACTGATGAATAAATTTATCAATTGGGTAATCAGTTTGGGTATTGTTCCACTCAACTAATAACTGATGTTTTTCCTTTGGTGTGATTAGTGACAATTGGGAAATTTGTTGCTGTGGGTTAGCAATAATTCCCTCAAGTAATGTTTGGAAATGCCCTAATAAACGAGCGATCGCACCATCATCAAATCGGCTGGTATCATAGTTAATCTTCACCAACAATTGCTTACCAGGAGCAGCAATTACAGTTAGCGGATAATTAGTTTGTTCAATGCTGTGAATACTTTCTATAGAGAAACTGTAATTAGGCGATTTTACTGCCTCATCCACAGGATAATTCTCAAAGACAACAATACTCTCAAATAAAGGCGTTCCTCTCTTGACTTCACTCCAGCCTTGAATATCTACCAATGAGTTATATGAGTATTGCTCAGACTCCACTTGTTGTGTTTGTAAATCCTTCAACAAAGCCAAGACTTGGGTATCATCTGTAACTTGCACTCGTACTGGCAAGGTATTGATAAATATCCCCACCATCGACTCAATGCCGACAAGAGAGGCAGGGCGACCAGAAACAGTAGCACCAAAAACTACATCTTTTTCTTGGTTGTAACGACTCAGTAGTAATGCCCAAGTCGCTTGCACCAAATTATTTATTGTTAGTTGATGCTGCCGTGCAAAAGCCTGGAGGGTAGCTGTGGCTTGCTCTGTCAGTTGGATTTGTTGTTCGCTGTAACTAGAATTTAGCTGTTGTCGTTTTGACGATGGTTTATCAACTATCAAAGAAGTGGGTGAGGTAAAACCTTGGAGTTTTTCTCTCCAGAATTGTTCAGCTTGGGTTAAGTCTTGTTTCTGTAGCCAAGCAATATAGTTGCGATAGCTTTGGGCTGGTTGAACGGCTACAGTTTCACCTTGAGAAATTGCTTGATAAAAATATAATAAGTCTTTGAAAATCAAAGGCGTTGACCAGCCATCAAGCAATAAGTGATGACAACTCCAAACGAATTGATAAGTATCCGCACTCAATTGCATCAGGCTGAGGCTCATCAGTGGTGCTTGATTCAGTTGGAAACCCTCTTTTCGCTGTGACTGCAAGAAAAGCTCTAATTGCTGTTGTTGCTTTTGTGCAGATAGTTGTTGCCAATCATGTCTGTTGAGGTTAATATCAACCTGCCGATACACGATTTGAAGTGGCTCGGCCAATTGCTCCCAAACAAAAGCAGTCCGCAAGATTGAATGCCGTGCTACCACTTGCTGCCAAGCTTGCTCAAAAGCTACTACGTTCAACTCACCTTTAAAAGTAAAACTTAACTGCTCAAAATATACTCCTGAGTCTGGAGCATACAAACTTTCAAACAGCATTCCCTGCTGCATAGGAGAAAGTGGATAAATATCTTCAATATTCTTGGAGTTAGTTTTGCCTAAACTTGCCAACACTTGGTCTAGTTCTAGCTGGTTTAGCTTCACCAAAGAAAAATCTGAAGGTGTATAACCTCCACTCTCAGGTGATGAACAATGAGCAATCAACCCTTGCAATGTTTTAACAAAATCTTGCGCCAGAGTTGCGATCGTGCCGTGCTGGTGGATATTTGTGCTGTAAATCCACTCTATTTGCAACCGTTCTCCAGTAATAATGCTACTAATATCTAATAAATGAGCGCGGTTGTTCTGCAAACTTTGACTGTATCCCGCAGACTCACTAGCTGGCTGCATCCAAGAAGATGTATTGAGAAGTTGATCGAATTGACCCAAATAATTAAAACTGATTTCTGCTTGCCCAAATGCTTGGAGTTGAGCAACAATTTCTGCATCCTGACTCAGATAGCGCAATAAGCCGTAGCCAATTCCTTTGTTGGGAATAGAGCGCAGTTGTTCTTTGACAGATTTTAAGGCATCTGCTGGATTTTCTGTTGCTTGGAGTTCCACAAGTACAGGGAAAATGGTCGTAAACCAACCGATAGTGCGTGACAAATCCACGCCATCAACAATATCTTCTCGCCCATGACCTTCTAAATTGAACAGCACAGAGCTTGAGTTAGTCCATTTTGCCAAAACCAGCACCAAGGCAGTCAGTAGCACATCATTAATCTGAGTGTTGTAAGCCTTTGGCACATCTTGCAGTAAGGCACGAGTTTCGATCTCATTTAATGACACTGATACTGTACTGGCAGACGCAACAGTATTCGCCCCTTGTGTATAGTCAACTGGGATGGGAGGAACTGCGGCGCAAGATTTATTCAGCCAATAAGCCACTTCAGATTTGAGGGCTTGTGATTGTGTATATTCTGTTAATTTTTCAGACCAATCCTTGAAAGAAGTTGTTTTGGCAGTCAAAGCAATGGCTTTACCTTGAGCAACTTGCTGGTAAGCTGTTTGTAAATCCTCTAATAAAATTCGCCAAGAAACACCATCAACTACTAAGTGATGGATGACTATTAATAGTCGCGCCCTTTTGTCAATACCCAGATGGAAAAAGGCGACTTGCACTAGATTTTCTGACAGATTCAAACTCGCCTGAAAGGAAGCTGCTTTAGTTTCAATGGCAGCTTGTTGCTCACTTTCTGGAAGTGCCGATAAGTCTATTTGAGAGAAAGCAACGCTATCAGTTACAGCAGAGTGAATCTGCTGCCAAGTGGGCTCAGATTGTGTAAAACGTAGGCGCAGAGCATCGTGATGTACTAGCAATTGCTGCAATACTTGCTTTAATAACTCTGCTTTGAGGTCAGATGGTACTGAGAGCAGAAATGATTGATTAAAGTGGTGCGGCTGTTGTAAATTTTGCTCAAAGAAATAGTGTTGAATTGGTGTTAGAGGTAATGTCCCTGTGACTAATCCTTGTTCTATGTGGATAACACTTGCTATGTTTTCCACTGTCGCTAATTCTGCAATTGTTTGATGTGCAAATAATTGTTTAAGAGTCAGTTGCAATCCAGCTTGCTTTGCTCGGCTGATGATTTGAATACTGAGAATTGAATCTCCACCCAATTCAAAGAAATTATTATGAATACCTACTTGCTCTACTCTCAGGACTTCTGCCCAAATCTGTGCTAGTGTTTCTTCGATTTGATTGCGTGGGGCTACAAAACCGACTTCCAGTTCTCCACGGGAATCTGGTGCAGGCAATGCGCGGCGGTCTACCTTGCCGTTTGGCAAAAGAGGTAGGGACTCCAGCATCACAAAAGCATGAGGCATCATGTACTGTGGCAGTTGACCAGAGAGGAAAGAGCGCAACTGGCTGACTGTAGGTGTCTGTCCTAGATGTGGCACTACGTAGGCGACTAGGCGTTTATCCCCAGTCGTGTCTTCACGAGCAATGACACAACACGCCTGCATATCCTCATATTGGCTCAACCGTGCTTCAATTTCTCCCAACTCGATACGGAAACCGCGTATTTTTACTTGGTTGTCAATACGTCCCAGGTATTCAATTGTGCCATCCGGTAAATAACGTGCTAAATCACCAGTTTTATAAAGGCGGGAATGTAGTTCATCGCTAAAAGGGTTAAGGATGAATTTTTCTTTTGTCAACTCTGGACGGTTGAGGTAGCCTCTTGCTAATCCAGCACCACCAATGTGCAATTCTCCTGGTACACCCACAGGTACTAGTTGCAGATACTCATCTAAGATGTAGATTTGTGTGTTGGCGATCGCGCGACCGATGGGGACAACTTGTCGTTCAATTCCTTGTTTGCAAGTCCAGAAGGTTGCATCAATACAAGCTTCTGTCGGCCCGTAGAGATTGTGCAAGTTCACATTGAGATTACTTAACACGTTCTCTTGCAGAGCAACTGGTAAGGCTTCACCTCCGCAGAAGATTTGTTTAAGGGAGTGACAAGTTTCGAGTCCTCCTTGTTCTATAAGTATTTGTAACAAAGATGGTACAAATTGAACAGTAGTGACCTGCTCTTGGGCAATTAACTTTAACAGGTAAGCAGTATCAGCATGACCTCCGGGTTGAGCTAATAGCAACTGTCCACCTACTAACAAAGGAGCGTAGAATTCCCAAACCGAGGCATCAAAGCTAAAGGGAGTTTTTTGTAGCACTTTGTCTTTTTCAGTCAGGGGGAATGTTGCTTGCATCCAGAACATATGGTTGCAAAGGTTGCGGTGAGAAAGCATTACTCCCTTAGGCTGACCTGTAGAACCAGAGGTATAAATCACATAAGCCAAGTTAGCCGCTTGCACAGTAGCGAGGCAGTTCGAGTCTTGGCGGTTTCCGTCGAGTCGAAACTGCCGAACCCGAAGGGTGATTAGATTGTCTGGACTTGACTGAGAAATAAACTGCCAGTCAGTATCTAAACATACAACCTGCCCTTGATGCTGAGGCAACTTCTCAAGGAGTTGTTGTTGGGTCAGTAGGACTGGAACTTGAGCATCTTCTAACATAAAGCTCAAGCGTTCTTGAGGATAATCTGGGTCAAGTGGCAGGTATGCCCCACCCGCCTTAAGAATACCTAGTAGTCCCACGACCATTAAGAGCGATCGCTCTACACAAATACCCACCAATGTATCTGGTTTTACACCCAAAGACTGCAAGTAATGCGCCAACTGGTTAGCGCGACAGTTCAATTGCTGGTAAGTCAGTTGTTGATTGTCAAAGATAACTGCTACAGCATCCGGGGTACGCTTAACCTGCTCCTCAAACAACTCATGGATACACTTATCAAAAGGATATTTTGCTTGAGTCGAGTTCCATTCAACTAATAACTGATGCTGTTCAACTTGTGTAAGCATTGGCAATTGTGAAATCCGCTCCTCTGGATTAGCAACAATTCCTTCCAGCAAAGTCACAAAATGTCCAGTCATCCGCTCAATTGTGCGCGTATCAAATAAGTCAGTGCTATACTCCCATACACCCACTAATCCAGCACCTGTACTGAGCGTAGTCGTTGGCGAAGCCTCAGCAAAATTAGCAGAGTTGTGCATTGATAAACTCAAATCAAACTTAGCAGTTGCCCTTTCTGCTGGTAAAGAACTGATAGTTAAGCCAGCAAGCTCTACTTGAGACATAGGCGCATTCTGGAGTGCAAACATCACTTGGAAAAGTGGCGTATGGCTCAGATTCCGTTCTGGATGCAATGTTTCCACCAGCATCTCAAAAGGCAATTCCTGATGAACATAGGCTCCTAGAGCTATTTCCCGAACGTGAGAGAGTAATTGGCTAAAAGAGGGGTTGCCTGATAAGTCAGCACGCATGACTAAGGTATTGACAAAGAAGCCAATTAACCCCTCAATTTCACTGTGATCGCGGTTAGCGATCGGTGTCCCCACCAAAATATCTGCCACACCTGTGTAGCGGTAAAGTAGAGTATGATAAGCTGCCAAAAGCGTCATAAAGAGGGTACAGCCTCGCTCCTGGCTCAGTTTTGTCAGTCTATTAGTCAACTCAACTGAGAGTTTAAATTCTTGAGTTGCGCCAGCAAAAGTCTGTACAGCAGGTCTTGGTCGGTCTGTGGGTAACGACAACAAGGCTGGTGCATCTTTTAATTGTTGTTGCCAGTAACTTAATTGAGTTTGCAGTACATCTCCTTGCAACCACTCCCTTTGCCATAAGGCAAAATCTGCATATTGAATGGGTAGTGGTGCTAAAGGTGACGGCTCACCTTGAGAATAAGCCTTGTACAGTGCTGCTAATTCTTGGATAAACACACCCATCGACCAACCATCAGAGACAATGTGGTGCATACACACTAACAAGATGTGTTCTGTCTGGGACAGCACTACTAATGTCGCCCTGATTAATGCTTCATTTGCCAGGTCAAACGGAAGAAGTGCTTGTTCTTGCGCTAATTGCTGTGTAGCGATTTCTTGTTCGGCTGGTGAGAGATGTTGCCATTCAAGAACTGATACTGTCCAATTCGTTTCTGTGTGAATAATTTGAGTTGGTTGTCCATCAACGGTGATGAAGTTGGTGCGTAATGCTTCATGGCGATGAATAATTTCTTGCAAACTTTGTTCCAAGGCAGCCTGATTGAGATTGCCTACTAGACGCAAAGCTATGGGTATGTTATAAAAAGCACTGTTCGGCTCTAACTGGTCTAAAAACCACAAACGCTGTTGAGCATAAGATAGGGGTAATTCTTCAGTCATCATCTTTTGCTCCTTGGTAGAATGCGTGGAACAGTTAGGTCTAAGTTTTGTTGCTGTAACTTCCCGATTGATTGCGCTAATTCAGCTATTGTTGCAGCCTTGAAAAATTCTGGTAAAGGGAGTTGGACTTTGAAGCGATCGCGGATGCGTGACACTAGTTGGGTTGCAAGTAACGAGTGTCCGCCAAGTTCAAAGAAGTTATCATGAATTCCTACTTGCTCTAATCCCAGCACCTGTAACCACATCTGTGCCAGTGTTTCTTCAATTGGGTTGCGTGGGGCAACATATTTATCTGCAAGGTCGCTGTATAAATCCGGTACAGGTAAAGCACGGCGGTCTACTTTGCCATTAGGAGTTAGCGGCAATGACTCCAATATCACAAAAGCATTTGGCACCATGTAGTCTGGGAGTTTTGCTTTCAGGTATTGCCGCAGTTTGCTGATTCTGGGTGTACAGTCTTGATGTGGCACTAAATAAGCAACTAAGCGTTTATCACCAGGGGTATCTTCGCGGGGGATGACGCAAGATGCTTGCAGATCACTATGTTGGCTCAGGATTGCTTCAATTTCGCCTAGCTCAATACGAAAACCGCGTATTTTAACTTGGTTGTCAATACGTCCCAAGTATTCAATATTACCATTTGGTAAATAACGTGCTTTATCCCCAGTTTTATAGAGGCGCGAATGATCGTCAGAACTAAAGGGGTTGGGAATAAATTTCTGTTGTGTTAACTCTGGTCGGTTAAGGTACTCCCTTGCTAGACCATCTCCCCCAATATATACTTCTCCGCGTAGACCAACGCCTACTGGTTGCAGTTGAGAATCTAACACATAGATTTGCGTGTTGGAAATTGGCTGCCCGATGGGAATAGTTGTAGCGTCTTCGCTTACTTCCTGCACCAAGTACCAGGAAGTAAATGTTGTATTCTCTGTCGGCCCATAAACGTGCAGTAGTCGCTGCGGCGCACCATTTTTCAGTACTTCTTTGACCCATTTAGGATCGACAGCTTCTCCTCCAAATAGAAGATGCCGCACTGTATTGAAAGCAGAGGGGGCTTCTTGAGCAATTTGATTGAACAAAGCAGTTGTTAAAAATAACACACTGATACCTTGCGCTCGAATAAAGGTTGCAAAGTCTTGTGGTGAAAGTGCCAAATCTTTACTCACCCCTACTAACTGCGCTCCGTTGAGTAGCGCACCCCAAATTTCAAATGTTGCAGCGTCAAAGGCGTAATTTGAGGCTTGTGCAATCACATCTTGAGCAGAAATGCTCACATAGTTGGTTTGTTTGACTAATCGAACTACACCTCGATGGACAATGCTAACGCCTTTGGGTTGACCTGTAGAACCGCTTGTGTACATTACATAAGCTAAGTTATCAGCTTTGATGCTAGTAGTTGGGTTGTGTTGTGCTTGTTGGCTGATGATATCCCAGTTTGAGTCTAAGCAAATTACACCAGCTTGGCGATCGCGTAGCGTCTTCTCTGAAGAATCGGCAAAGCCGTGCCGGAGGCGATCGCCTAGTTTGTTAACTAGTTTTTCTTGAGTCAATACGACTGATAGCTGAGTGTCTTCGAGCATGAAGCTTAAGCGCTCTTGAGGATATTCTGGGTCGAGAGGTATATAAGCCCCACCCGCCTTGAGAATTCCCAACATTCCCACTATCATTTCTAATGATCTCTCCACACACAACCCAACCAGTACTTCTGGTTTTATCCCAAGGGTTTGTAGATAATGGGCAAGTTGATTTGCTCTGGCGTTTAACTTAGTATATGTAAGGTGTTGATCCCCAAATATCACCGCCGTTGCATTGGGTGTTTGTTCTACTTGCGCTTCAAACAACTGGTGAATGCATTTATCTTTGGGATATTCTACTGCTGTCTGGTTCCACTCCACTAGAAGTTGATGATGCTCCTCTAAAGAAATAAGAGAGTGCAACTCATAACGTCCTTGTGGCTGGTTCGCCATTGCAGCAAGAACTCTAAGGTGATAATCGCTAATCCTGTTAATTTGTTCGGAACATAATTCACAGGGATCATATTTCAAATTCAGTGCTACCTCAGAGGAGTTGGGACTGACGCTGAATTGAGCAAGAAAAGTAAAGTTTGTTTGTTCAAAAAACTTTCCACCTAACAGCTGCAAATTATCAAGTCCCAGCACCTGTTCGTAGACATGAAAATGGGTGAAATTAAACGCCGTCTCAAACAGAGGAGATTCACTACCCAAACTCCTCTGTATTTCTGCCAAAGGATAGCGGCGGTGTGGCAACATTTCTCGTTCTGCTGCAAACACTTGTTGCACTAGGTCTATCCAAGTGCCTCCAGTAAATTGCAGGCGGAATGGCAATGTATTGAGGAATAGTCCCAGGACTCGTTCACCATCACTTTGCTCAGGTCGTCCGTTAGCTGCTACACCCGTTACTATATCTGACTCACCAGTGAGGAAATTTAATACTCGCAGATGAGCAGCCAACAGCACACTCTTGAGTGTAACTTCTGCCGACTGAGCCAGTTGTTTTAAGCCTGCAAAAATTTCGGGGGATAAAGTTACCTCTTGCACACCAACTTCTCGAACATTAGTATTTGTTTGCACAAAAGACCAGCGAGGTAATTTGGTAAAAGTGCTGTCGTTTAACTTTTCACTCCAGTATCGCCCAGTTGACGATGAAGCGATCGCTTGTTGCTCTAAAGCCACAAAATCCCGGAACGCAATACTGAATTGTGGCGATACATAATCAACTGGTTCGCCTAAAAGCGACAAGTAACGCTTAAGCAACTCACTCATCATCGAGGCAACACTCCATCCATCGAGAATGGCGTGGTGGAAGCTCAAAGCCAGATTGAATGTCTCCTGTGTGCGACGATGAACAAAGAAACGCACTAAGGGAGGATGAGTCCAATTAAAATGCCGTTTCTTTTCAGCTGCAAACCAAGCAGCTAATGCATCTTCTTGCTCAGAATGATTCAAATCACACCAATCCTCCACCTGCAAGGGAACCTCAACTTGCTGATGAACCAGTTGCAACGGAATACTGAAGTTACTAAGCTCAAATGAAGTCCGCAGTACAGCCTGATGATTGACTAAATCTTGAATAGCGACCTGTAAAAGTTTAACATCAAAAGGGGTTTTGAGGTGGAAACTGAAAATATCGTGATAGACTGCACTATCTTGACTGTACTCACTGTGATAAATCATTCCCATTTGCAGCATAGCAAGGGGATAGGCATCCTCTAGACCATCAGGTAACTGCTGTTTGTCTGCTTGAGAAATCAGACTGAATGGTTGAGTTAATTCTAATTTTGTGATGTCATTCTCTTGTGTTTTCAGTTCTTGGACTAGCTCGTGAATCGTTTGATATTGGAATAACTGTTGCACAGAGAAACTCAAACCTTGTTCTTTAGCTTGAGACAGCACTTGAATGCTACGGATAGAATCTCCACCTAAAGCAAAGAAGTTATCATTAATACCTACTTTTTCCACACCGAGAACCTTAGTCCAGATGGCGGCTAATATTTTCTCTTCTGGAGTGCTAGGTGCGACAAAAACATCTTCTAATTCTGGTCTTGTGGTGTCAGGTACAGGCAAAGCACGGCGGTCTACCTTACCATTTGCTGTCAGTGGTAGAGCTTCTAACTGCACAAAAGCACTTGGTATCATGTACTCTGGCAGCTTTTGTTTGAGGAAGCGACGTAGTTCTGCGGCTGTGGGAGATTGTTCTGTCTTCGGCACTACGTAAGCCACTAGACGTTTGTTGCCCGGTTCATCCTCTCGAACCAGCACCACGCTTTCCCAAATGGCTGGGTGTTGCGCTAGTAGTGCCTCAATTTCTCCCAACTCAATGCGGAAGCCGCGAATTTTCACTTGTTGATCGATGCGCCCTAAATACTCCAACTCGCCATTCGGCAAATAACGTGCTAAGTCACCTGTTTTATATAGTCGCGCTTTTGGGTTATTGCTAAAGGGATTAGAGATAAACCTCTGTGCTGTCAGTTCAGGACGATTAAGATAGCCACGGGCAACCCCAGCACCACCAACGTACATCTCACCTGCGACACCAATCGGTACTGGATGAAGATATTCATCTAGCACATACACCTGTAAGTCGCCAATCGGACGACCAATTACACTTGCCGTGCCATTCAAATCGGTTTTGCTCAATGGACGATAAGTTACATGTACAGTAGTTTCTGTAATCCCGTACATATTTACTAACTGTGGCAATTGGTCGCCGTGGCGTTCAAACCAAGGCTGTAAACTCTTAAGTTCTAAAGCTTCTCCACCGAAAATAACTAAGCGTAAGTTCAAATTGCCGGTAGTTGCCGTTGACTGTTCGGCTTGAATCAACTGACGGAAAGCTGAAGGTGTTTGATTGAGAATTGTAACTTTTTCTTGACACAATAACTCGAAGAAAGACTCAGGCGATCGCGTCACCAGGTAGGGCACTACTACGAGTCGTCCACCATAAAGTAAAGCACCCCAAATTTCCCACACGGAAAAGTCAAATGCATAAGAGTGGAACATTGTCCAGACATCATCTTGGTTGAAGTGATACCAAGAATTTGTCGCTTCAAATAGACGAACTACATTTGAGTGGTTAACTAAGGTGCCTTTTGGTTGACCTGTAGATCCTGATGTGTAAATGACATAAGCTAAGTTATCAGTTGTCAAGCCACTAAGGAGATTGTCTTTACTTTCGGTAGATATGTCTTCCCAGTCTTTATCTAAGCACAGTACATGTGCCCCATGTTCCGGTAGGCTAGTCAGCAATTTCTCTTGAGTCAACAGGACTGATACCTGTGAATCATTTAGCATATATGCCAAACGTTCTTGAGGATAGTCTGGGTCAAGTGGCACATAAGCACCGCCCGCCTTGAGAATACCTAATATTCCCACGATTGTTTCTAGCGATCGCTCCACATACAACCCAACCAGCACATCGGCTCCCACACCCAAAGACTTCAGGTAATGCGCCAACTGGTTAGCACGACTATTCAACTCACCATAAGTCAGTTGTTGATTTCCAAACACCACAGCTACAGCATCAGGGATACGCTCTACCTGTTCCTCAAACAACTGATGGATACACTTATGCTGGAGATAATCCGCCTGAGTATCATTCCACTCAACTAATAACTGCTGTTGCTCAACTTCTGTCAGCAGAGGTAACTGTGAAATCTTCTGCTGTGGGTTAGCAACAATACCTTCAAGCAAGATCACAAAATGCTCAGTCAGGCGCTCGATTGTGCTGGCATCAAACAAATTAGTGCTATATTCCCATACACCCACTAGTCCAGCAGCAGTGTTCTGCATTAACAAAGACAAATCAAACTTGGAAGTTGCGCCTGCTGCTGGTAAAGAACTGATAGTTAAGCCAGTAAGCTCTACTTCAGATATAGGGGCATTCTGGAGTGCAAACATCACCTGGAACAGTGGTGTATGACTGAGATCCCGTTGGGGCTGCAATGCTTCCACTAGCATTTCAAATGGCAAATTCTGATGAGAGTATGCATCCATTGCCATTTCTCGAACGCGATTGAGCAATTCGCTAAAACTGGGGTTGCCTGATAAGTCCGTACGCATGACTAAGGTATTGACAAAAAAGCCAATTAACCCTTCAATTTCACTGCGATCGCGATTTGCGATCGGTGAACCAACCAAAATGTCATCAGATCCTGTATAGCGGTAAAGTAAGGTATCAAACGCTGCTAACAACGTCATGAACAAGGTAACTCCTTGCTTTTGACTTAGCTGTATTAACCCACTAGTTAGCTCCCTAGAAAGTGCAAACTTTTTATATGCCCCAGCAAAACTCTGCACAGCAGGTCTGGGTCGGTCAGTTGGTAACGACAATAAAGCTGGTGCATCTTTTAATTGTTGCTGCCAATAAATCAATTGCCTTTGTAGTACATCTCCTTGCAACCACTGTCTTTGCCAGATGGCGAAATCTGCGTACTGAATCGGCAGTGGCGCTAAGGGTGTACCCCTTTCGGAAAGCAAGCTACGGCTAGCGGACGCACCAGAGGACTGATCTTGAGAGTAAGCATTGTACAGCGCTGCTAGCTCTTGGACAAATACACTCATTGACCAGGCATCAGAGACAACATGGTGCATACATATACTCAAGACGTGTTCTGTCTCAGACAGCACAATTAATGTTGCCCTGACCAATGCTTCACTTGCCAGGTCAAAAGGTTGAATAGCTTGGGTGATTGCTAATTGCTGACTAGCAATCTCTTGCTCAGTTGTCGATAACTCTTCGCAGTCAATTACTGACATCCTCCAAGCAGTTTCTGTGTGAATAATTTGAGTTGGTTGTCCATCAACTATGACGAAGTTAGTGTGTAAAGCTTCGTGGCGAGCAATGATTTCATGCAAGCTCTGTTCTAAGACTGTTTGATTGAGAGTTCCGACTAGACGCAAAGCTAAAGATATGTTGTATATGGCACTGTTTGGCTCTAACTGGTCTAAAAACCACAGACGCTGTTGAGCAAATGATAGTGGTAGCTCTGCATTCTTTGCTCTTGGTAAAATGGGCGTGGAAGCTAGTTCAAAGTTTTGTTGCTGCAACTGCCCAATAAGATGCGCCAATTCAGCTACTGTCGCAGCGACAAACAACTCACGCAATGGTAGTTCCACTTTGAAAATGTTGCGGATGCGTGAAACTAGTTGCGTTGCTAGTAGCGAGTGTCCCCCAAGTTCAAAAAAGTTATCGTAAATGCCTACAAGCTCTACTTTCAGCACTTGCGCCCAAATTTGTGCCAGCATTTCTTCAATTGGGGTGCGCGGGGCTATATATTTCTTTGTGATTTTGCTGTGTAAATCTGGTGCGGGTAGAACGCGGCGGTCTACCTTGCCGCTAGGAGTTAATGGCAACGACTCCAATATCACAAAAGCATTTGGCACCATGTACTCTGGCAGCTTTGCTTTGAGAAATTGCCGCAGTTCACTGATTGAGAGTATACAGTGCTGATGAGGCACTACGTAGGCGACTAAGCGCTTACTTCGACTCCGCTCAGTACAAGTATCACCTGGGGTATCTTCGCAGGCGATGACACAAGCTGCTTGTACATCACTATGTTGGACTAATGCTGCTTCAATTTCGCCTAACTCGATGCGAAAACCACGTATTTTTACTTGGTTATCGATACGAGCCAAGTATTCAATATTGCCATCTGTTAAATAGCGTACTAAATCCCCGGTTTTATATAATCTACTCTCTCTTGTCTCATCAAACGGGTTTAAGATGAATTTCTCTTGTGTCAACTCTGGACGATTGAGGTAGCCCCTAGCTAGGGAGACACCACCGATGTACAACTCTCCTGGGACACCAATAGGTACAGGCTGTAAATATTTATCTAAAATATAAGTTTGTGTATTTGCAATTGGCTTTCCAATGGGAGGAAGTAACGGCCAATTTTCCACTGGATCAGTCAGTCTAAAAGTAGTAACCACATGACTTTCCGATGGACCATAATGATTGTGCAATGTACAATCACTAAGTTTGCCCAACCATTGAGAAATCGCCGGAGTAATCTGCAACTGTTCCCCAGCAGTAATAATTTCCCTCAGATGATTATTAACTAACTCACTATCAATAGCGACTTCAGCTAGTTGCTGTAAAACAACAAAGGGAACAAACAGTCTCTCAACAGCTTTTTCTTCAACGAAGCCTAACAAAGCTACTGGATCTCGGCGTAGTTCCTCCCCAATTAAGAACAATGTGCCTCCCGAAAACCAGGTAGTAAATATTTCTTGGAAGGAGACATCAAAGCTAATAGGGGCAAATTGCAGGGTTTTTGCTCCAGTAGAAATTGTATTATTTTGAAGTTGCCACAGGATCAAATTGCAAAGAGCAAGCTGATTAAGAGCTACACCTTTAGGTTTACCTGTAGAACCAGAGGTGTAAATTATATAAGCTAGGTTATTTGCTTGTACACCAGTGATGGTATTATTCTGACTTGAAAGAGAAATTGCCTGCCAGTCAGTATCTAAGCAAACAATATGTGCTTGATGCTCAGGCAGTCTCTCAAGCAGTCGCTGCTGGGTTAGTAGCACTGAAACTTGAGCATCTTCAAGCATGAAACTCAGGCGCTCACTGGGATACTCTGGGTCAAGTGGCACATAAGCCCCACCCGCCTTAAGAATACCGAGTAGTGCCACGACCATTTCTAAAGAACGCTCCACACATAAACCGACCAGCACATCGGCTTTCACACCCAAAGACTGCAAGTAATGTGCCAACTGGTTAGCGCGACAGTTCAATTGCTGGTAAGTCAGTTGTTGATTTTCAAAGACCACTGCTACAGCATCTGGTGTACGCTCCACCTGCTCCTCAAATAACTTATGGATAGACTTATCAAGGGGATACTCAGCTTGAGTATCGTTCCATTCGACAAGTAACTCTCGTTGTTCCGGTTTTTTCAGCAGGGGCAATTGCGAAATTTGCTCTTTGGGATTAGCAACAATGCCTGACAGCAAAGTTACAAAATGACCCGCCATCCGCTCGATAGTACTTGCATCAAACAAGTCAGTGTTGTACTCCCACGTACTCACTAGTCCAGTGGTAGTGTTTTCCATGAATAAAGTCAAATCAAACTTGGCAGTTGTCCTTTCTGTCACTAATGGACTGACAGTTAACCCAGTCAGATCCACTTGAGATACGGAAGCATTCTGGAGGAGAAACATCACCTGAAACAACGGTGTATGGCTGAGATCCCGTTCTGGCTGCAATGCTTTTACCAACTCCTCAAAAGGCAAGTCTGAATGAGCGTAAGCTTGCGACATCAGTTGACGCACTCGACTCAGTAACTGCTTAAAACTGGGATTACCTGACAAATCGGTACGTAGCACTAAGGTATTGACAAAAAAGCCAATTAAGTATTCAGTTTCAAAGCGATCGCGGTTAGCAATGGGCGTACCCACTAAAATGTCATCAGAGCCTGTATAGCGATAAAGTAAGGTAACAAATGCTGTAAACAGCGTCGTGAACAGGGTGGCTTTCTCTTGCTTACTAAAATTGGCAAGTGCTTCACTCAGTTCAATTGAAAGTTTTATATGTTGACGCGCTCCTCGGAAAGTTTGAATGGCTGGTCTAGGTCGATCTGTGGGTAATTCTAGTAAGCTAGGAGCGTTTTTGAGTAGTTGCTGCCAGTAGTTAAGCTGCCTTTGGAGTACCTCTGTTTGCAACCACTGCCGTTGCCAAATAGCAAAGTCGGCATACTGAATTTGTAGCTCAGGTAGCTCTGGGGACAAGTTATTGCAAAGAGCTGAGTAAATGGTTGCTAACTCCCGCATCAATACACCCACTGACCAAGCATCGAAGACAATGTGGTGTAATGTTAGTAACAAGACGTGTTCTAGCTCTGTGACTTTAAGCACAGAAGCTCGGATTAAACCAGAGTTAGCGAGGTCAAAGGGTCGAATAGCTTCTGCCGTGGCTAATTGCTGGCAAGCGATTTCTCTTTCACTTTCAGGTAGCTTTGTTAGGTCTACTACTGATAAATTTAAGGTTAAGCTTTCAGCAATTACTTGAATTGGCTGCTCGTTAAAGGTTCGGAAGTTGGTACGTAAAGCTTCGTGGCGAGCAATAATTTTGTTGAGGCTTTGCTCTAGTGCCACGACGTTTAGATTACCACGAAGTCGTAGAGCTGCTTGTTCGTTGTAGAAGGGGTTATTTGGTTCCAACTGGTTCAATAACCAGATTTGTTCTTGACCAAAAGACAGAGGTAAGTTCTGAGTGCGATCGCCTTTGATCAGGGGTAAATCAGTATCAGTGGCGATACCTCCGGTGAGCTTCGCTAACTCATTTTTTTGGTGCAGCCACAAAATAAGTTCTGTTTTATTCTTAACTAATAAGTCACGAGTTTCTGCTGTCAATACTCCCTTTGGAGCATTAGCACGTAACTGTTCACCTTCAACCCACAATTTCACACCTTGCTGGGAAAGTTCAGTTACAAATTGCTTGATATTCATATAATTATTACCTTCATACCGAATTTTAGATTTTAAATTTTGGATTTTGGATTGAAAGATTACAAAAGGTCTTTCAATTTTAGATTTTGAATTTTAGATTTTAGATTAAAAAATATTTTTAATCTAAAATCTAAAATTATTGGATACGGTTCATATTGCTATTTCTTCTCTATCAATTGCACCTAAGTTAATATCTGGTTCTGGATGTTGTTTCTCTAGATTTAGTGCTATTTCAGCTATTGTGGGAGACTCAAACAAACTTGCTAAAGATAATTTGATAGAAAAAATATTTCGTAATCGTGACAAAACCTGAACAGCTATTAAGGAATCTCCTCCCAATTCAAAAAAGTTGTCATTGATTCCCACTTGCTTGATTCCCAAGAATTCTTGCCAGATATCAGCAATTTTTTGCTCAAGTTCATCGCGGGGAGCTATATATGAATTTGGTAAATTGGGTCTTGAGTGGAGTGCGGATAAGTTTTCTGGCTGAAAATTCTCCGGCTTTGTTTGTAATGAAAGCTGTGATTTTTGGTCAGTCTCTTTTTGCCCAAACTTTGTGCTAAATGCGACTGGTACAGAAGCTTGAGCCATAATAATCTTATGCTCAAACGCTTCAGTTTCTGGAAAAGCAGCAACTTGGACAAAATCGCGATCGCGTAGTGCTTCAAACCACTGGTCTTTGGTGATAAAAGGCTGACCTGGGCTGCGTCTTCCGTCGTCTAAAAGTTTTAACAGCAGACCCCAACTGATATCAAAGTCTATTTTCGGCTGAGTTATTTCCCACAATAAGAGGAAGCCCCCAGGAGCTAATAAAGAGCGCACATTCTGGAGGGTTTGATCTATGTTCCGAGTTGCATGCAACACATTAGAAGCGATTACTACATCAAAGCTATGCTTCTCAAACCCTTGCTCAGTTGGCGACTTGTCTATGTCTAGCAAGCGATATTCAACAAATGGGTATTCGTTAAACTTCTGTTGCGCTTTAGTCAGAAAGCCGCTACCAATATCAGTAAAAGTATAGTTGGTTTGTTGTGAAGGCAACACAGGTAGTAATGCTTGCGTAGACATACCAGTACCCGCGCCGATTTCCAAAACTCTCAAGTGAACCGATGATGGCAATGACTTGACCACTTGTTCCAGGCTTGAGCGCAAGATAGAGTTGTAGTAATTTAGTAATGCCAATTCTGAATTTGAACCGTTGTTTTCTTCTTGATAAATCAGTTCATTGAAAAACTCTAAGGGTTCTTGTTCACCAACAACAACAGCAGCTAAATTTTCACCACAACGCTGCACTAAATCTACTGTTAGAGATTTAGCAGCCATTCTCACTCTGACTTCTTTTAAAAGTTCATGAATCAAATCTTGCGAACATGGCACTAGTCCAGTAAATAACCCCTCCTGCTGCTGTAGTTGTCCTTGCTCTACTAATATTTGCAACCATCTAGACACCAATTGTTGATAACGGGGAGTTATATGGCATTGCGCCAACAAATTCTCTAAAGAATACTTTTCTTCGGCATTCTTAAAAGCCCCTAATTGCTTGAATGCAGAGTTGATGTAGGCTGTACATAAACGATCCAACCACTGTCTGTTCTCTCGATATGTTAACTCGTTGAGTTCTCCATCTCTAACACTTGCTTGATTCTGGCCTGCTTCTATGAGCGATGTCCACAATTGTGATGTTGTGGGTAAGGTTTGCAACTGCCCCCCAGATGTTTTTTGTGGGGGGTCAATCCAATAACGTTGGCGCTCAAAGGGATAAGTCGGTAAGGGAAGACGATAAGATTCTTGGTGACTATAGAATCCAAACCAATCTATATTGACTCCAGCCAGCCAGAGTTGACCTAATGTATTGAATAAAACACGAGTATCGGATTGCTTTTCTTGAGGATGACGTAACGAAGTCAACACCGTTTGTGCGGCTGCTTTGTCTGGATGCCTTTTAGCTAATGTAGTCAGTGTGTGTCCTGGCCCTACCTCTAGTAAGACTTGCTCAGGTGTTGCCAATAATTTCTCTACACCTTGGGCAAAAAGCACTGTGGAACGCAGATGTTGAGCGTAGTAGTCAGGATTTGTGGCTTGGGTAACTGTAATCCAAGTACCAGTTAGGTTGGAGATATAAGGAATTTTTGGGGGATTTAAAGTAACTTTTTTAACTTGCTCTGCAAATGCCTCTAAAATTGGTTCCATCATTTGGGAGTGGAAGGCATGAGAAGTATGCAGACGGCGACATTCAATCCCTTGAGTAGCTAGCTGATTTTGTAGTGCCTCTATTGCTGCTATAGAACCGGAAAGCACGCATTGCAAAGGTTGATTAATCGCTGCAACAGAAATTTCTGATCCTAATAGGGATTTTACTTTGTCTACGGGCAGGGGAACAGAAAGCATTGCCCCACTAGGAAGTTGCTGCATTATCTGTCCGCGTGCTGCTACCAGAGATAAAGCATCTTCTAGGGAAAAAACTCCTGCTAGAGTTGCTGCTACATACTCGCCAATACTATGACCGATCGCAGCTTGTGGCTCCACTCCCCATGACTGCCATAATTTAGCTAGGGCGTATTCAATTACAAAAATAGCAGGTTGAGCAACGGCTGTTTGTTGAAGTTGCTGCGATGCTTCATCAATCTTTTCCTCACTAGGATAAAGTATATGACGTAAATCTTGCCCTAGTAAGGGTTTAAGAATTTCTGAGCAATAATCAACTTGTTCTTTAAATACTGTCTCGGTTTGGTAAATTTCCCGTGCCATGTTGACATATTGAGAACCTTGACCGGGAAACATAAAGACAACAGATTGTTCTGTAATCTCTGTATAGTTGGTAAATACTTGTTTTGACTCTAAACCTGTAACAGCATCTTCTAAGTCTTGACAAATTAACATCCGTCGGTGATTAAAACCCCGGCGACCACTATTGAGCGTATAAGCTACATCGCCTAAGTTGAGTTTTGGATGCTCTTTTAAATGCTCTATTAGATTAGCTGTCGCCTTCTCAAGCGCACTCGCAGTTTTAGCCGACAGACACAACAATTGATAATTTCTCCCCTGCTCCTCTGCCCCCCTGCTCCCCCGCTCAAACACAGGAGCTTCTTCTAAAATTACATGAGCATTAGTACCCCCGATACCAAAAGAACTAACCCCAGCACGGCGAGGGGTGTCATTTGTTTTCCATTCAGTCAGGGTTGTATTGACGTAAAAAGGACTGTTAGCAAAATCAATTTTGGGATTAGGTGTCTGGTAGTGCAAACTAGGAGGCAGCATTTGATGTTGCAGTGCTAATGCAGTCTTAATCAAACCTGTGACACCTGCTGCTGTATCCAAATGTCCAAAGTTGGTTTTTACCGAACCAATGGCGCAGAAGCCTTTTTTATCAGTAGTTTGACTAAAAGCTTGAGTTAACGCTGCGATTTCAATCGGATCTCCTAAAGGTGTAGCGGTGCCATGAGCTTCAATATAGGAAATTGTTTCGGCATCTACACCAGCTATAGCTTGAGCCTCGCTAATGACTGCTGCTTGACCACTGACACTGGGAGCAGTGTAGCCGACTTTCATTGCACCATCATTATTGATCGCCGAGCCTTTAATAATTGCATGGATGTGGTCGCGATCGCTTATTGCATCCTTTAATCTTTTCAAAACAACAATACCTGCACCGCTACCGGCAACAGTTCCTTGTGCTTGAGCATCAAAAACACGGCAGTGTCCATCAGGAGAAAGAATCATTTCCTCTTGATACAAATAACCTCTGTTTTGGGGAATACTGATAGAAACTCCACCAGCTAAAGCCATATCACATTCACCATTTAATAGACTTTGACAAGCTAAATGAACAGCTACTAAAGAAGTAGAACAGGCAGTTTGCACATTCACTGCTGGCCCTGTCAAGTTGAGTTTATAGGCAACTCGTGACGGTAAAAAATCTTTATCGTTGGAAATTCCCAATTGGAACAGGCTAAATGTCTCTAATAATTGATGATGAGGATAGAGATTATTGAGCAAATAACTATTCATCCCCACACCACCATAAACCCCTATTAAACCGTTGTAAGTTTGTGGATCATAACCAGCCTTTTCTACAGCTTCCCAAGCTAATTCTAAAAATAGGCGTTGTTGTGGATCTATTAACTCAGCTTCTTTCGCACTATAAGTAAAGAAATTTGCATCAAACAATTCAATTTCTGGTAAAGCAGCACTAGCTTTCACATAATTAGAATTACTCAGTAAATCTAGAGAAACCCCATAATTTATTAATTCTTCATCCGTCAGCCAGGAGATAGACTCTACACCATCACGTAGATTTTGCCAAAAAGATTCAATATCTTTTGCTCCTGGGAACCGTCCATTAGTAGCAATTATTGCTATCTCAGAATTGTTTAAATCATTATTATTAACTGAATTTACTTTCATTTTTTACCTTTTTTTCTGAGAACGATGCTGTTGTCTAAGTTGTAATTGTTGATTCCTTAAAGATTTACTATCACTATAAGCTTGAGTACGAGAACTCTTTTCTATAGACTTATTTTCTTGATTGGATTTAGTATTCAAATATTGGCTTAAAGTATGTATAGTTGGGTAATTAAACATATCAACTATTGATAGTTCTAAACCAAATATTTCTTGCAATTGCTGATTAATTCGTACTAGTAGTAACGAATGCCCTCCTAGTTCAAAGAAATTATTGTAAACTCCTACCTTTTCTACTTCCAGCGCTTTTTGCCAAATGCCAGCAATGATTTTTTCTACTTCCGTATTTGGCATTACATAATCTGATACTTCCTGATGTAAATCTGGGTCAGGTAGAGCGCGACGGTCTACTTTGCCGTTAGGTGTCAGGGGTAAAGACTCCAGCATCACAAAAGCGGCTGGCACCATATACCCAGGCAGTTTATTAGAAAGGAACTGTCGTAGTTCGCTGGTTGTGGGTATCGCCTGTGGATGCGGTACTATGTAAGCGACTAAGCGTTTATTACTTGGAATTTCTTCACGGGCGATGACACAACATATCTGCACATCATCATGTTGGCTCAATACTGCTTCAACCTCGCCTAACTCAATGCGGAAACCACGTATTTTTACTTGGTTATCAATTCGGCCCAAGTATTCGATATTGCCGTTTGGTAAGTAACGCGCCAAATCTCCAGTTTTATATAATTTACTCCTCCCTACCTCTTCAAACGGATTGGAGATGAATTTCTCTTGTGTCAACTCTGGACGGTTGAGGTAGCCTCTGGCTAACCCCACACCACCGATGTGTAACTCTCCAGGCACACCAATCGGCAGTGGTTGCAAATTTTTGTCTAAAATATAGACTTGTGTATTGGCGATCGCTCTACCAATAGAAATTTTCTCATCGCCATCAGTGCATTTTGCAATCGTGGCACAGACAGTAGCTTCCGTCGGACCGTAAGCGTTGAAAAAGTTTCTGCCAGCAGACCACTGCCTTATTAATTCAGAAGAACAAGCTTCTCCTGCCACAATCATAGTCTGCAATGCCGGAAGTTCCTCTGCTGGCATAACTGCTAAGGCCGATGGTGGAAGCGTGATATGGGTAATGGCATGATTGCCTAACTGCTCAATTAATAGTTTCCCTGGCAGTAAAGAGTCTTTTGTTCCCAGGTAAAGTGTTGCCCCTGATCCCCAAGCCATCACGACTTCCCAGATAGAAGCATCAAAACTCAGGGAAGCAAACTGGAGAATACGACTGAAGTTTTGCAAGCCAAAAGTTTGAATTTGAGCTTGAGCTAAGTTGCACAGTCCGGTATGCTCAACCATCACGCCCTTGGGTCTGCCTGTAGATCCTGACGTGTAAATTACATTAGCTATATGAAAAGCTCTGACTTCACTGACGGGATTATCTTGATTGTTTTGGCTAATTTGTGACCATACCTCATCCAAACAGACAAGGTTTGCTTGATGCTGTGACAGTTTGTCAACAAGTCGCTGTTGAGTCAGCAGTACTGAAACTTGAGCATCTTCTAACATGAAGCTCAAACGTTCTTGGGGATAGTCAGGATCAAGTGGCACATAAGCCCCACCCGCCTTAAGAATTCCCAAAAGTCCTATCACCATGTCTAGTGAGCGTTCTAGACACAACCCTACCAGTACATCTGGTTTTACGCCCAAAGAACGCAAGTAATGCGCCAATTGATTAGCTTTGGTATTCAACTGCTGGTAAGTCAGTTGTTGATTTACTCTTCTCCTGTCGGAGACGCTACGCGAACGAGAAGCCGCGCTTTGCGCGTCTACAAACACAACTGCGATCGCATCGGGGGTAAGCTGAACTTGCTCCTCAAACAACTGATGGATGCATTTATCCTGGGGATAATCCGCTTGAGTATCGTTCCATTCAACTAATAACTGTTGTTGCTCAGGTTGTGTCAACAGGGGCAATTGAGAAATTCGCTTTTTGGGATTAGCAACAATACCTTCAAGCAATCTCAAAAAATGACCCGTTATTCGCTCAATGGTAGATACATCAAACAAGTCTGTGTTATATACCCACCACCCCACTAGTCCAGTAGCGGTGCTCTCCATTGCTAAAGTTAAATCAAACTTTGCCGTTGTGCTTGCTGTCATCAATGGAGTGACATTTAACCCAGCCAACTCTATTTGAAGCATGGGCGCATTCTCAAGGACAAACATCACTTGGAACAGTGGTGTGTGGCCTAGATCCCGTTCTGGCTGTAATGCTTCTACTAGCATTTCAAATGGCAAGTCCTGATGAGAGTAGGCATCCATTGCCATTTCTCGAACGCGACCAAGTAATTCGCTAAAGCTAGGATCGCCTGATAAGTTGGTACGCATCACTAAGGTATTGACAAAAAAGCCAATTAACCCTTCTATTTCACTGCGATTGCGGTTAGCAATAGGAGACCCCACTAAAATATCTTCTTGTCCTGTGTAGCGGTAAAGTAGGGTATCAAACGCTGCCAACAGCGTCATGAATAGCGTTACTCCTTGTTGCTGGCTCAGTTTTGCCAGTCTAGCAGTTAGCTCCTTTGAAAGTGTAAACTCTTGATGTGCGCCATTAAAGGTTTGCACAGCTGGTCTAGGTCGGTCGGCTGGTAGCGACAAGAAAGCTGGTGCGTTTGCCAGTTGTTGTTGCCAGTACGAGAGTTGAGTTTGCAGTACATCCCCTTGCAACCAGTTTCGCTGCCAGATGGCGAAATCTGCGTACTGAATTGGCAATGGGGCTAAGGGTAAGGGCTTACCTTGAGAGTAAGCATTGTACAGTGCCGCTAGCTCTTTGACAAACACACCTATTGACCAGCCATCAGAGACAATGTGATGCATACACACCAACAAGTCGTGTTCTGTCTCGGACAGCACTACTAATGTTGCCCTAACTAATGCTTGGTTCACCAAGTCAAATGGTTGAATAGCTTGTTTTTGCGCTAATTGCTGTCTTGCAATTTCTTGTTCGCTTGTTGGCAGATGTTGCAATTCAACAACTGAGACTGTCCAATTCGTTTGTATTTGAATGATTTGAGAAGGTTTTCCATCAACTATGACGAAGTTGGTGCGTAACGCTTCGTGGCGATGAATAATTTCTCGCAAGCTTTGTTCTAAGGCTACTTGATTGAAAGTTCCTACTAGATGTAATGCTATGGGTATGTTGTAGAAGGCGCTGTTCGGTTGTAACTGGTCTAAAAACCACAAACGCTGTTGAGCATAAGACAGTGGTAATTCTGCATCCCTTGCCCTTGGTAAGATGGGTGAAGAAATTAGTTCTATCTTTTGTTGCTGCAACTGCCCAATAAGATGAGCTAATTCGGCAACTGTCGCGGCGGCAAACAGACTACGCAATGGTAGTTCTACTTTCAAGCTGGTGCGAATGCGTGAAAGCAGTTGGGTTGCTAGTAGTGAATGTCCCCCAAGTTCAAAGAAGTTATCATGTATACCTACCTGCTCCACTTTCAGGACTTGCGCCCAAATTTGTGCCAGCATTTCTTCAATTGGCGTGCGCGGGGCGACAAATTTTTCTAGCAGTGTTCTGTCTAATTCTGGTGCAGGTAAAGCGCGACGGTCTACTTTGCCGTTAGATGTCAAGGGCAAGGATTCCAGCATCACAAAAGTGTTTGGCACCATATAACTGGGGAGTTGGTTGGCGAGGAACTGACGCAGTTCTGCGGCTGTAGAAGATTGTTCTGTCTTCGGTACTACGTAAGCCACTAAACGTTTGTCATCAAGTTCATCCTCCCGAACCAGCACCACGCTTTCCCAAACAGCTGGGTGTTGCGCCAGTAATGCCTCAATTTCTCCCAACTCAATGCGGAAGCCCCGAATCTTCGCTTGTTGATCCATGCGCCCTAAATACTCTAACTCGCCATTAGGCAAATAACGTGCTAAGTCACCTGTTTTATATAGTCGCGCTTTTGGATTATTGCTAAAGGGATTAGAGATAAACCTCTGTGCTGTCAGTTCAGGACGATTGAGATAGCCATGGGCAACCCCAGCACCACCAACATACATCTCACCTGCGACGCCAATCGGTACTGGATGAAGATGTTCATCTAGCACATACACCTGTAAGTCGCGAATCGGACGACCAATTACACTTGCCGTGCCGTTCAAATCGGCTTTGCTCAATGGACGATAAGTTACATGTACAGTAGTTTCCGTAATCCCGTACATATTCACTAACTGGGGTGACTTGTCGCCGTGACGTTCAAACCAAGGCTGTAAACTCTTCAGTTCTAAGGCTTCCCCACCGAAAATAACTAAGCGTAAGTTCAAATTGCCAGTTGCCGTTGACTGTTCGGCTTGAATCAACTGACGGAAAGCTGAAGGTGTTTGATTGAGAATTGTAACTTTCTCTTGACATAACAATTCATAGAAAGACTCAGGCGATCGCGTCACTAAATAAGGTACTACTACCAGTCGTCCACCATAAAGTAAAGCACCCCAAATTTCCCATACGGAAAAGTCGAATGCATAAGAGTGGAACATTGTCCACACATCTTGAGGGTTGAAGCTATACCAAGAGTTTGTCGCTGCAAACAAACGAACTACATTTGAGTGGTTGACTAAAACGCCCTTGGGTTTGCCTGTAGAACCGGAAGTGTAGATAACGTATGCTAGGTTATCGGGTGTGGTGGTGTTTTTCGGGTTTGACTCGCACTTTTGAGCAATTTTTTCCCAGTCGCTGTCTAAGCAGATGACACGCGCCTGATGTTTGGGAAGAGACTTTACTAATTGCTGTTGGGTTAACAGCCCTGAAAGTTGAGCATCTTCTAAGATAAATTGCAAACGCTCAACCGGATAATCGGGGTCAAGTGGCACATAAGCCCCACCCACTTTGAAAATACCTAATATTCCCACAATTGTTTCTAGCGATCGTTCAACACACAACCCCACTAGCACATCTGGCCCCACACCCAAGGTTTGTAGATAATGTGCTAGCTGATTTGCTTTGGCGTTCAACTCTCGGTAAGTGATCTGTTGATTTTCAAACACAACTGCTATAGCATCCGGGGTGCGCTCTACCTGCTCCTCAAACAACTGATGGATGCATTTATCCTGGGGATAATCCGCTTGAGTATCGTTCCATTCAACTAATAACTGATGCTGCTCAACTTGTGTCAACAGAGGCAATTGAGAAATCCGTTCCTCTGGATTAGCAATAATACCTTCAAGCAACGTCATAAAATGACCAGTCATTCGCTCAATAGTACTGCCATCAAACAAATCAGTGTTATATTCCCAAAGCCCAACCAGTCCAGTAGCAGTATTCTCCATTGATAAGGTAAGATCAAACCTGGAAGTTGTACCTTCTACTACCAGTGGACTAGCGGTTAACCCAGTCAACTCCAATTGAGACATGGGAGCATTTTGGAGGACAAACGCCACCTGAAACAGTGGTGTATGGCTAAGATCCCGTTCTGGCTGTAATGCTTCTACTAACATTTCAAAAGGCAAATCCTGATGAGAGTATGCATCCATCGCCATTTCCCGAACACGATCCAGTAACTCACAGAAACTAGGATTGCCTGATAAGTCTGTACGCATCACTAAGGTATTGACAAAAAAGCCAATCAACCCTTCAATTTCACTGCGATCGCGATTTGCGATCGGTGAACCAACCAAAATGTCTGCCACGCCTGTGTAGCGGCAAAGTAGAGTATCATAAGCTGCCAACAGCGTCATGAACAAGGTAACTCCTTGCTCTTGACTTAACTGTATTAACCCACTAGTTAGCTGCTTGGAAAGTGCAAACTGTTGATATGCCCCTGCAAAACTCTGCACAGCAGGTCTTGGTCGGTCTGTGGGAAGCGACAATAAACCTGGTGCATCTGCTAGTTGTTGTTGCCAGTAAATCAATTGGCTTTGGAGAATATCTCCTTGCAACCACTGTCTTTGCCAGATTGCGAAATCTGCGTACTGAATCGGTAGTGGTGCTAATGATGACGGTTGACCTATTGAATAAGCATTGTACAGTGCTGCTAACTCCTGAACAAATACACCCA
The DNA here is from genome assembly GCF_963872035.1 of Scytonema sp. HK-05. NCBI lineage: Bacteria > Bacillati > Cyanobacteriota > Cyanophyceae > Nostocales > Scytonemataceae > Scytonema > Scytonema sp. HK-05. Next base: position 77,116 of record NZ_CAWMYC010000013.1, on the reverse strand, counting down.
TTGACCAGCCATCAGAGACAACATGATGCATATACACTAACAAGACGTGTTCTGTCTTATTAAGCACTACTAATGTCGCCCTGATTAATGCTTCAGTTGCTAGGTCAAAGGGTTGAATAAGTTGTTTTTGCGCTAATTGCTGTGTGGCAATTTTTTGTTCAATTGTGGATAAATGCTGATAATCAACAACTGAGAACGTCCAATTTGTTTGTGTTTGAATGATTTGAGAAGGTTTTCCATCAACTGTGATGAAGTTAGTGCGTAACGCTTCATGGCGATAAATAATTTCTCGCAAGCTTTGTTCTAACGCCGCAACCTTGAGAGTTCCTTGAAGATGCAAAGCTGTAGGTATGTTGTAAATGGCGCTGTTCGGCTCGAACTGGTCTAAAAACCACAAACGCTGTTGGCCATAGGACAGTGGTAATTCTGCATCCCTTGCTCTTGGTAAGATGGGTAGGGAGGTTTTTTCTAAGTTTTGTTGCTGCAACTGCCCCATCTCTTGTGCCAATTCGGCTAGTGTTGCTGCGGCAAACAGACTACGCAATGGTAGTTCTACTTTGAAAATGTTGCGAATGCGTGAAAGCAGTTGGGTTGCTAGTAGCGAATGCCCCCCAAGTTCAAAGAAGTTATCGTAAATGCTTACTTGCTCTACTTTCAGCACTTGCGCCCAAATTTGTGCCAGCATTTCTTCAATTGGAGTGCGTGGGGCGACAAATTTTTCTAGCAGTGTGCTGTCTAACTCCGGTTTTGGCAATGCGCGGCGGTCTATTTTGCCGTTAGATGTTAGGGGTAAGGATTCCAGCATCATAAAAGTGTTTGGCACCATATAGCTGGGGAGTTGGTTGGCGAGGAACTGACGTAATTCTGCGGCTGTAGAAGATTGTTTCACCTTCGGCACTACGTAAGCCACTAAACGTTTGTCGTCAAGTTCATCCTCTCGTATCACCACCACGCTTTCCCAAACAGCTGGGTGTTGCGCCAGTAGTGCCTCAATTTCTCCCAACTCAATGCGGAAGCCACGAATTTTCACTTGTTGGTCAATTCGTCCTAAATACTCTAACTCGCCATTGGGCAAATACCGAGCCAAGTCTCCTGTTTTATATAATTTTGAATTGTCAAAAGGACTAGATATAAACCTTTGTGCTGTAAGTTCCGGACGATTGAGATAACCACGCGCCACCCCTGCACCACCAACGTACATTTCACCAGGAACACCAATCGGCACTGGCTGTTTATACTCATCCAGCACATACACCTGTAAGTCGGGAATCGGACGACCAATTACACTTGCTGTGCCATTTAAATCGGTTTTACTCAATGGACGATAAGTTACATGTACAGTTGTTTCCGTAATACCGTACATATTTACTAACTGTGGCAATTGGTCGCCGTAGCGTTCAAACCAAGGCTGTAAGCTCTTGAGTTCTAAGGCTTCTCCACCAAAAATTACCAAGCGTAAGTTCAAATCCCCAGTAGTTGCCGTTGACTGTTCGGCTTGAATCAACTGACGGAAAGCTGAAGGTGTTTGATTGAGAATTGTGACTTTCTCTTGAGTTAATAACTCGAAGAAGGATTCGGGCGATCGCGTCACTAAATAAGGTACTACTACCAGTCGTCCACCATAAAGTAAAGCACCCCAAATTTCCCACACGGAAAAGTCGAATGCATAAGAGTGGAACATTGTCCACACATCATCTTGGTTGAAATGATACCAAGAATTTGTCGCTGCAAACAAACGAACTACATTTGAGTGATTGACTAAAACGCCCTTGGGCTTACCTGTGGAACCGGAAGTGTAGATGACATAAGCTAGATTACTTGATGTCGCGGTGTTTTTCAGCTTTGACTCGCACTCTTGAGAAATTTTTTCCCAGTCACTGTCTAAGCAGACGACACGCGCCTGATGTTTGGGAACAGACTCTACTAATTGCTGTTGGGTCAGCAGCACCGAAACTTGAGCATCTTCTAACATGAAGCTTAAACGCTCAGTCGGATACTCTGGGTCAAGTGGCACATAAGCTCCACCCGCTTTGAGAATACCCAATAGTCCCACCAGCATCTCTAGCGATCGCTCAACACACAACCCCACCAGCACATCTGCTCCCACGTCCAAAGACTGCAAGTAATGCGCCAACTGGTTAGCGCGACAGTTCAACTGGTGGTAAGTCAGTTGTTGATTTTCAAATACAACTGCTACTGCATCCGGGGTTCGCTCAACCTGCTCCTCAAATAACTGATGGATACACTTATCCTGGCGATACTCCACTTGTGTGTTGTTCCACTCAACCAATAACTGGTGTTGCTCAACTTCTGTAAGCATTGGCAATTGCGAAATCTTTTGTTGTGGATTAGCTACAATTGCTTCCAGCAAGGTCACAAAATGCCCCAGCATCCGCTCGATAGTGCTGGCATCAAAAAGGTCACTGTTGTACTTGAAAATCCCAGATAAAGAAGAACTTGCTTCTGCGATCGTCAGATTTAGATCAAACTGACCTTCCATCTGAGGCATTTCAAAAGGTTTGAGTTTAATTCCTTCTTTATCTACTTCACGTCCTAACCACAGTTGTTGCGTATGCTGAAACTGCCCCAAGTTCTGGAAAAGGAAGTTGAATACAGCCCCAAAGATAGGAGAACGGCTCGGATCGCGCTGTGGCTGCAATCTTTCTACCAGTAGAGCAAAGGGAAAATCCTGATGCGCTAATGCTTCTGATACTGTTTGGCAAACTTGAGTCAGAAACTCTTGAAAACTAGGATTTCCTGAAAGATTCGCCCGCATAACCACTGGATCGACAAAATAGCCAACTAATGGCATAAATTCCGGTTGAGTTCTACCTGATGTAGGCGCACCAACCAGAATATCCTCTTGCCCCGTGTAACGATACAAGAGAACCTGAAATGCAGCTAGCAGAACCATGTATTGGGTCACGCCTTCTGCTTGAGCTAGCTTTTTCAGTTGTTCTGTGAGCTTTTGGGATATTTTGAAATTATAAGAAGCGCCGTTGTAGGTTTGTATGGCTGGTCTTGGTCTATCTGTTGGCAAGTTGAGTACAGGTAACTCCCCTGCCAGTTTTTGCTGCCAGTAGTTCCATAGCTTTTCTCCTTGAGTACTAGTTAATAATTCTCTTTGCCAACGAACATAATCTATATAGGAGTGCTTTAGAGGAGTTAGAGATGGCTGAACACCTAGCTCTAGTGCAAGATAAACCGTTATTAACTCTTCTATTAGTAATAGTACAGACCAAGCATCAACAGCAATATGGTGTATGGTCACTAACAAGATATGTTCCTGCTGTGAGCAACTGAACAAACGCACCCGCATTATCGAATCATTTTCGATATTGAAGGGTTGTTGGTATTCCTGAAAAACTCTTTGCTCAAGCTCCTGCTCTTTCCAGGTAGAGGCATTTATCTGCTGAAAATCTGTGAACTGAGTTTGATGGCTCTGTTGAACAATATTATTATCTTGCTTAAAAAATTTGCTACGTAATTGTGGATGACGTTCAAGAATAATTTGTAGACTTTTTTGTAAATTCGTAACATTTATAGGTGAACAGATACGACAGGTAAAAGCTACATTATAGGCTGCGCTTTTAGGTGCTAATTGCCACAGAAACCATAGGGATTGTTGACCGTAGGAAAGAGGATAAATATTTAAAATATCTGGGCGATCGCGCAGTAACTGTAAAATTTTAGTTTTGTGTTGTTTGAGTTTAGCAATGACATCAGGAGTTAATAAACTTTCCGAACCATCTATTAGCAATTTTTCTCCATCATGCCCCAACTCAATTCCTTTAAAAGAAATATCTTGTAAAAATTCTAATAAATTCATAACTCTATTTTAATTCTATTATTACTTTTGATATTTACTAGTTGAAATGGCTTATTAATTTGCTCTTGAACTTCTTTTTCTGATTTATCATCAGAATCGAAGCCAAGTTCTTTCAATAAATAATCAGTTAGCAAATCTACAGTAGGATACTTAAAAACCAAATTTAGCGGTAAAGAGCATTTTAAAGTCTTTTGCAGGTGATTTTTCAAATCTAAAGAAGTTAGTGAATCCATCCCTAACTCGAAAAAGTTTTTCTGTATATCAATGGATTCTGATAGATGCCAACCGAGGACTTTAGCCACTAATGAAAAAATATGATCCTGCAAAAGTTTTCGGCGCTTGGTAATATTTGTTGTCTTTATTTGTTCAACCATCTCAGATTGCATAACCACAGTTTTTACTGAAGTTTGCAAAAAGTTAGTGAACAACGGCGAAACTGAATTGGATTTTTCCAAAAACTGCACCCAATTCATAGGCATAACTGCAACTTGAGTAGAGGTTTGACACAGTAATTGCTCCAAAGCAACTAATCCCTGTTCTGGGGCAAACGTTCCAATACCCCGTGTTTTTGTTTGCTCATCAAGTTGACGCTCTGCGAAGGCTCCTACTTGTGACCAAGCTCCCCAGTTAATGCTCAAACCTGCTAGTCCTTGAGCCTGGCGATGATAGGCTAAAGCATCAAGAAAAGCATTGGCTGCCGCATGGTTAGATTGACCTGCATTACCAAGTAAAGAAGCTATAGAAGAAAACATCACAAAAAAGTCTAAAGGCTGGTTCTGAGTTAAAGTATGCAGATGCCAAGCTCCTTCTACTTTTGGAGCCAAAACTTTTGTAAAGCGTTGCCAGTTTTGTTGTTGTAGAACGCCATCATCTAAAACACCAACAGAATGAATAATTCCGCGCAGTGGTGGTAGAGTTTGCTCAATTTCCGAGAGTACTTTTGTGATTTGTTCGACATTAGACACATCAGCCTGAACAACATTTACTTGAGCGCCAGCCTGTTCTAACTCTTGAAGTTGCTCATGAACAGCAACACTTGCACTACTACGCCCAACTAACACCAAATGCCTTGCTCCCCGTTGCACCATCCAACGAGCTACCAATAAACCCAAACCACCCATACCGCCTGTTATCAGGTAGGTACTATCTTCACGGAACCTTAGAGCTTTGGGCGCTGCTGTTTCTAGATAATCTTTAGGCTTCTGGTAGCGAGTTAACCTAGCGACATAACGCAGTTGGTCTGTAAAGGCAACCTGGTCTTCTGTAGTCGGGAACCAAATTTCCTCAAATAAGGCTTGCACCACTTTTGCATCTGCCTTTGGAGCTAAATCTACCCGCACACAGTTGAATTCTGGATGTTCCCTAGCGATCGCCCTTGCCATTCCCCACAAGCTTGATTGCGCTACTCCCTCTAGATTGGCGATCGCATTCCGCCCAGCGTAGCTGATCGCCACTGCTCCCTGAGTTACTAACCAGAGGCGAGGATGGGCAGATAAATTAGCCCCTGTCAATGCCTGGACTAAATGCAAGGTGCTACCACATCCTAGTAAAGATGCCGCAGTTAAATCGGTTGCGGTGAGTTCTGCTGCTTTAACTGTATCTAAACTCCAGCAATGAACGACACCATACAAATTCAAGGGTTTGCTATTGATTGCCTGCAATAGCTTTTGATAATGTTGTGGGTTGCTTGGGTTAATTTTGAATTGTTGCTGATCTAATTGTTCATATTCCTCACCAACAAATACCAAGGTACAAAGTTGTGAGTGAGTATCTAGCTTATCAGCTAACTGTTGCGCTATGCCTTGCTGATCTGCGAATAACAGCCAATGTTTTGGCTCAACTTGTACCGACTCGTTTGGTGATGGTGGTACTTGTGCCAGCATTAGCATTGCTGGAGATAAAACGCTTTGAGTCTGTTGAGTAGATGATATATTAACTGTGCTTGTAAACCCACTTTCTTGCAATACTTCTTCCCATTGGGTAGCACTAATTAAGGGATAGTCTGGGCGCAAGTGCAAATCACTAAATCGCCACCATCCTGGAGTTAACCCAAAGATTAAGTCCAGCCAACGCTGACGCTGAGTTGTTTCCAATAAAATTAATATGCCCTGTGGTGCTAATAATTGCTTGGTGTGTTTGAGGGTTTGTTGTAAATCTTGGGTAGCGTGCAAGACATTGGCAGCCACAATTACATCATATTGCTGCTTTTCAAATCCTTGGCTGAAGGGATCTTTTTCAATGTCTAATACTTGATATTTTACAAATGGGAAATCCTGGAATTTCTCTTGGGCTTTTTGAGTAAAAGAGATCCCAATATCGCTGAAGTGGTATTCGGTTTGCTCACAGGATAAATGTGGTAGTAGATAAGAGGTTGTTCCACCAGTTCCCGCACCAATTTCCAATATTCTTAATCCCCGTCCAGTTGGTAAATGCTCGACAAGTGAAACTATGGCTTGTTGAGCTAAGATATTCACCACTTTTGTCAGTGGCGAATTTTCATATAACTGGGCTGTAGTTGAGTCGTTTTCGGGGAAAAGCAATTGCAATGGATCGCATTCGCCCCTTAGTACTTGGGCTAATGATGGGCCGCAACGTCCTAGAAGAGTGAATTCAGCATTTGCTATTGGATATTGAGTTAACAGAGCATTTAATTCAGCTTGCGGAGCGATGTCTTCTAGCTCGCGGATAACTTGCCATTCCAAAGCTTTTGCCTCTAACACCCCTACTTCTGCTAACATCTCTAGTAGTCGCTTGAATAGCCGTTGATGTTGGCTGACTACTCCTAACTGGTTAGCGATCGCACCTGTTGTGAAGCGCTGCCCTAGTTGTAATTTCCACCCCATTGCTGTCAGGGCTTGCAGCACATAGTTAATGCTGAGTGCTTCTAACTGGCTGGCTGCTGCCTGATAAACTTTTAGCTGTGGTTCAGCCATCAATTGAGAATATTGTGGCTGAAGTTTACGGCTAATTTCTGCAAGTGCTGGCAGGTAATTTGGAGACAGTTGCTCATTGCTAAAGCGCACTTGAGGAAGCCACTCTACTTCATACAGCCAATTCTCTACAGAATTTTCTTTAAAGTCTAGCTGGAGACTTTGCAACAAAGTGTTGGGAGTCGCTTTTTTAGCCTCGAAGCCTTTGATTTCTGCAACCAACTGTCCGTTAGCGTCAAATAGCCTGATATTTGCTACAAGGTTGTCTGAATCGGAGTTCTCAGACTGCGTAGGCGTAGCCCCTCGTAGACATCGTACTGCATGACACCATAACTGCTTACTTTGGGGACGTTGGTAAAATTGGAAACTCTCAATTGCGAAGGGTACAAAAGTGTCTTCGCTAGGGAAGAAAATGCTGGTCAGTTGCAAGCAGGAATCCAGAAGACCTGGATATAATTGATACTCCTCTAAATCATTTATTAGGTCAAGCCATTTGAGCTTGGCTAGGGCTTCTCCTTCTCCACACCAAACACAATCAAGCCACTGGAAGCTTGCACCAAATTGAATCTGCCGCTTTTGCAAACTTTGGGAAATTTCCACAGCAGCTATTTGTTGAGTACAGCGCGTCTGTATCTCTTGGAGAAAGACAGTTTCTGGTGTAATGTTAACGCCTTGTGAGATTTTCCCTGTGGCATGGACTAGCCACTGACTTACCTGAGTACTCCCATTCGGAACTGTATCAAAGCTGATGAGTTTGAAAGATGCGCTACTCTCCTCAAAAGACAGCACCACCTGCACTGTGCGTGCTTTATCTTCAGGGATAACCAATGCCTGAGGGAAAACTATATTCTCTAACAAACATGACTCACTGGCGAAAGTCAATCCTGCTGCACCCAATAGCAAGGAGAGATAACAGGCTCCAGGCACAACAATTTGGTTATAAACTTGATGATCTACTAAAAACGGTAGGGTTTGGGTACTGAATTCAGACTCAAACAAAATTTCTTTGCTTAAGGGCAACTGAAGCTTTTTGTCTAATAATGGGTGCAGTTTTGTCGAGTTTTGTTGCCGTTGAGGTTTAGGGGGTGTATTCTCAATCCAATAGCGCTGTCGTTGAAACGGATAAGTGGGTAATGTAACTTTCTTGCGGAAATAGTCGCGGTCAAACCCTGACCAATCTACTGCCATTCCACCTACATATAACTCACCCAAACTAGAAAGCAACTGTTGCCATTCTGGCACTCCCGGACGCAGAGAAGGCAACCACCAACCCACACCCTCAGGCAAGCACTCACGACCCATACCCAACAAAATTGGCTTAGGCCCAACCTCTAAAAAGACTTCATGCCCAAGTTGATACAATGTCTGCATACTATCGGCAAACCGCACTGTTTGCCGGATGTGATTCACCCAGTATTGTGCATTGGTGATATTCTCGTTAGCAAGTTGTCCGGTGATATTAGAGACTAATGATATCTGGGGTTGATTGTAGGTTATTTGACTAGCTACTTGCTCAAACTCCTTCAACATGGGTGTCATGAATGGAGAATGGAAAGCATGGGATACTTGTAACCGCTTCGTTTTTACCCCCTGTGTTGACAGTTGCTGACAAATAGCAGCAATGTCTTCACCGGCTCCCGAAATCACTACACTTTCAGGCCCGTTGATGGCTGCTAATGCCACTGTGTCATGAAATGGCGCTATAACTTCTCGCACTCTTTCCTCTGAAGCCATCAGTGAAACCATCTCGCCTCCAGAAGGCAATTGCTGCATTAACTGCCCCCGATAGACGATGAGTTTAAGTCCATCTTCTAGGCTGAAAACGCCTGCGACAGTTGCCGCAACATATTCGCCTACACTATGACCCATCACCACATTTGGTTCAATGCCCCAAGATTTCCACAGTTGATACAGGGCATATTCAAAAGCAAACAATGCTGGTTGGGTATAGGCGGTTTGATCCAACAAAGATGATTGCTCAAGAGCCTGGGTAGGATAAAGTACTTGTAACAAAGAATGCTTCAGATAAGGACGGAGAATTTCATCGCACTGCTCGATAGTTTGGCGGAAGATGGGTTGGCTATCGTAGAGTTGGCGACCCATATTAATGTACTGGGAGCCTTGACCAGTGAATAAAAAAGCTATCTTTGCTGGCTTTTTGCCAGGTTTATCGCTAATTAAGCCGGCGGTGTCTTTCCCAGATGCGAAAGCAGTGAGTCGATCGACCAACTGCTCTCTAGAGTCGGCCACAATAGCAAGGCGGTAGTCAAAATGCGTTAGCGAAGCGGCTCCTCCGGAGCTTCGCCCAGTGTTGGCAGTGTAACAAATATCTGCTAACGATATCTTTAAATCAGATTTTAAATAAATTTGATATCTTTTTGCTAGTTCTTCTAGAGCTTTATCAGTTTTCGCCGAAAGTGCTATCAAGTGACTTGGACGCTCAATTGTCGTCACCACTATTTCTTCTGGCACTGACGACTCTTCTAGAATTACATGGGCATTAACACCCCCAAAACCAAAGGAACTTACCCCTGCTCGTCTAGGAATAATTTTTCCTTCTTTTGTCTTTAAATGTTCCCAATCTTTTGTTTCTTTAACTATATAAAAGGGACTACCATCTAACTTGATCCGAGGATTTAATTGCTGAAAGTTGTTAATTGTTGGCAATTTTTTATATTTCATTGCCAATAATACTTTTATAATCCCGGCAATACCTGCTGCTGATTCTAAATGTCCAATATTTGTTTTGACTGAACCTAATCCACAATAGCTTTCTGCGGTTTGTTCAATACCATAGTGCTGATATAGTTGTGTATATGCTCGTTTTAAAGCATTAATTTCAATTGGATCGCCTAACGGCGTACCTGTTCCATGAGCTTCTATATAAGATACTGTATCAGGTGTAATATTTGCCTTTATACATGCAGACCTCACAACTTGTGATTGAGAATAAGCATTGGGAGAGGTTAAAGTACGCGCATGACCACCATGATTTATGGCGCTTCCTTTAACTATTCCATAAATATAATTTTTATCCTTAATTGCTTTCTTTAAAGGTTTTAATAAAATGACACCTGCCCCTTCACCTCGCACATAACCGTCTGCTTGAGCATCAAAGGTTTTGCATTTACCTTCAGGTGATAACATACCCAATTTACTAAAAGAGATATAACTAGTCGGCGTACACAATACACTGACACCACCAACTAATGCCATCTCACATTCATTTTGATTGAGTGCATTCACTGCTTGGTGTATGGCTACAAGTGAGCTAGAACAAGCAGTATCTATAGGAATACTCGGTCCATGAAAGTTGAAAAAGTAGGAAATTCGATTTGGAATAATAGAAGTATATGTACCTGTAGAATTATATCCTTCAATGAATTCGCCCTTATCTTGTAATTCTTTATAATCGAAATTACAAACACCAATAAAAACACCAACGTTATTTCCTGATAATTCTAATGGTGAATATCCAGCATCTTCTAAGCATGACCAACTCAGTTCTAGCATGATCCTTTGTTGAGGATCTATTCGCCGAGCTTCTCGCTTTGATATCTGAAAAAAATTTGCGTCAAATTTATCTACATCTTCGATAAACCCTCCCCATTTACTAGTACTTGTATTGGGAAGTTCCATATTTGAAGAATAAAAATTATCAATATTCCATCGCTCTTGAGGTATCTCAGTTATACTATTAACCCCTTTCTCTAAATTTTCCCAAAACTCATTATAATTATTTGCTCCTGGAAATTTACACCCTATACCAATAATGGCGATCGCCTCTGACTCAATGTTACTAATCTCTGCTTCATCGTTCATAATTCAACTCACTCAAAACTAACTCTAATTCTTTAACTGTATTAGCTTCTACATCTTCCTAAATATTGTATTTTTAAAATCAATATTACCTTACTACACTTTTGATAAAAATGCTCTAAATTATATGACAAGGTTTTCGCTCTTCTATAATAAGTCAATTTTTAATTTATTTGAGAAGAAATCTTAACAGATTCGGTCTTGCTACATTTTGCATAAATAGCCTTGATAATAAATTTAATTCCATATCTCATTAGAGTATTTCCTACAACCGTTATTAGACCAAACATCTCCATACCTCCTACGATACCAAACGCAATTCCCAGCGCTGTAAGGGCGGCTGCAACCGCAACATAACTAACTCCTGATATGACTAATGACTTTACTTTTTTTTTAATAAAGACTAATTTATAATTTATCATTGAAAAAGCTTGCTTAGTTTAACTTAACATACTTAATAATTTCAACTCAAGCATAATCTCATTTTTATAGATACAATGCAACAGCATTTAAAACAAGAAAGTTAAGAAAGTTAAGAAAGTTAAGAAAGTTAAGAAAGTTAAGAAAGTTAAGAAAGTTAAGAAAGTTAAGAAAGTTAAGAAAGTTAAGAAAGTAATTAACAAAAAAATCAAGGTAAATGCACAGAGCTATTTCATTCTAAATGTAAAAGTTGTATGGTAAAATGCAGCACTAAAAATGGAATGTATCTACTACCATGAGTCAACCAGCAATTATCGAAGCTTTTGTGGAGCTTAGAGACCCCCGTCGCCGTGCTGGTTAACGTCATACCCTGCCATTGTGTCTAGCCTTATTTCCCCTGGCGATTGCCATGCGCGGGCACTGGCACCTTTGCAATCGCGGCCGTAAATAAAGGATTTTTAGCAATAGGAGATTGGATTGCCAGCTACCGCGAGCAATTAATAGAGCTATGGGTATTGAGGTAATTTTCCTTAATGAGGTAGGGTTAGGGTTTGAAATTCCAGAGATTGGGGCAGGGTTTTTGATTGCGGGAATATTTATTTTGGTGGTAGCGATCGCTTTCTACACTGTTACTAATTTCCTCTAAGAAAAAGCGATCGCATTCTGGCACTGGCACATGAAGCGATCGCTTTCTACATTGTTTTCCTCTATTGATTTTTAGACTAATTAATTGACAAAACGACCCAGCAGTGCTATTTAGAGAATCAGAAACCGTGCAAAGTTATATACTTATAGACGTATTGACAAAATTCACTCACTTTTAACTTGTTCAAAATGGTAGTAGGTTAAGCCCTGATTGATGTAGGCATCGACTGAAGTAGAGTTGAGCTTGCTCGCCTGATTGCCGAAAAACTGAAGAACCCAGCAGCGCTCAGGAGTTAGATTCGCAATCTGCTTGTGTCCAGAAACTGTGACAAGGTGAATTGATAGAAAACATTGGAATACCCAGCGTAGCGTTGGAGAAGCTGTGGGTTTACCAAGCTGATTTTTGTCCATCACTGGGGCGCGAGACGCTCACGCCACCATTTACCATCTGCAAAAGCGCTTCAGAAATGATTGTTTGAGGAAGTTTCCCAGTTTCTTTGACCAATTCCTCCAATACAACTCCCGCCTCTTGGTCATAACTTTTCCCACTCTCCCAATACCGTCGCCCATTCTTATCCACCTTCCAAACACTGACCTCTTCTTCCTCCGCCAGTAGTTCGCGCTCCATTTTCCGCATCAGCTTCACGTCGTCCATCTTGGCTTGCACAGCCTCTTGAGTTACCTTATCACCAGTCGCGGTAAAGTAATCTCGTACAGGCTCCATCATCGGTGTGACTAACTGAAGCGCCATGATTGTCCCAACCTGCCATAACACCAATGGCAACCGCACAAGCTTTATCCGTTTATTCGCGTCGCGTTCTGTAATACCGTTTTCCTGCAAATACTCTTGCCACTTGCGCTTTCTCCCCCCCCCCCTGCCAATGATTATCATTATTGCTTAATAACTGTCTCTTAAGTTTTTTTTGATTAATTTATTCTTTGGAAGTCCCTTAGTCTAAAGTCCAGAACTAAGGCATACCCACGTTTGTATGACGGAGAACTAGGAGCAGCGAATTATTGCCATTGTCGAGATTGTAGAAAGACCACAGGTAGTGCTTTCAAGATTGGGTTCGTCTTCAATCAGCCGCACTCTGTATAGTAGCAGGTCAAGTTAGGAGTTATACGAAAACAGGGGACAGTGGCAACAAAATCACTCGCGAATTCTGCCCGGAATGCGGTTCACCCTTGTTTACAAGAGCGCCAGCAAAGCCGGAATTTGTCTGGCTCAAAGCAGGAAGTCTGGACAATCCCCAGTGGGTTAAGCCGAGGGATCAAATTTGGACTGATTCAGCAGTATCTTGGGCTTATATTGATCCTGAACTACCCGGTTTTTCCCGAAATCGCGATAGTGTATGACTTTCTTAGTCCAGACAGGATGGGTTTGAAGCTGTAATCCATCTTACTTTATTTAGGATGCGATCGCTTAAGCAAGCATCTGTGGCTATTGTCTCACCGATACATCATAATTTGCAATATTTAATGTTTGATAAACTAACAATTAGTATATAATACACTTGTGTTTTCCTGAAAGCGTGACACGAGTACCTGAAAACTTTATAGAAAAAGGATTTTATAACTCTGCCATCCGAGTATTTTTTGGGAGTATGTCAGCGGTTGAAAGCTTAATACTGTCGTTTTCTGATAAGCCCCTTACCAAATATTCATGAGGGTTTGGCCAAAACGCACTACTAAGAAAAGAAAAACCAGATGAGCAAAACACGTAAATTTCGTTTGGGTGCATTTATTCAAGCCACTGGACATCATATCTCAGCCTGGCGACACCCTGATTCACAAATAGATGCTGGGCTTAATTTCGAGCATTACAAGGAAATTACCCAGACAGCCCAACGCGGCTTGTTCGATGCAGTTTTCTTAGCGGACAGTCCAGGAGTTTGGGGCGGGGCTCCAGAAACTCAGAGCCGCAATGGAAAAATAGTCCATTTCGAGCCAGTGACTCTCTTCTCTGCTTTGTCCTCTGTGACTCAAAACATTGGTTTTATAGCCACTGCCTCGACTACATACGAAGAACCCTATACTCTTGCACGTAAGTTTGCCTCCCTGGACTACTTGAGTCAGGGACGAGCGGGGTGGAATGTAGTTACCACGGGCAATGAGAATGCCGCAGCTAATTTCGGACTAGAGCATCACCCAGAACACAACCAGCGTTATGAACGCGCTGAAGAGTTTGTGGAAGTCGTAAAAGGACTGTGGGATAGCTGGGAAGATGATGCTTTTATCCGTGACAGAGAATCTGGGATTTATTTCGATCCAAACAAACTGCATATACTTAACCACAAAGGCAAACATTTTTCTGTCAAAGGTCCTTTGAACGTCGGTCGTCCGCCGCAAGGCTACCCAGTGATTGTGCAAGCTGGAGCCTCTGAAACAGGACGGGAATTGGCTGCAGGCACTGCTGAGGTCATCTTCACCGCCAATCAAACCCTAGCTGATGCACAGGAATTCTATGCTGATATCAAAGGCAGGTTGGTAAAATATGGGCGTTCCCCAGATGATCTAAAAATCATGCCTGGTGCTTTCCCAATCATTGGTCGTACAGAAGAAGAAGCTCAAGAGAAATACGAATTCCTACAATCGTTGATCCATCCCGATGTAGCGTGGGGTATTTTAAAGAACTACTACAAGGGCGTGGATCTGTCGAAATATTCCCTAGATGATCTAGCTCCCGAATTGCCCAGCGACACCAACGCCAACAAGAGCCGTCTCAAACTAGTCAAGGATTTGGCTACTCGTGGCAATCTGACCCTGCGTCAGTTATATCTCTCTCTAGCTACCGCACGAGGCCATCGCACCATACTTGGTACTCCCGAAACCATTGCCGATCAACTAGAAGAATGGTTCAACAATGGTGCGGCAGATGGCTTTAATATCATGCCGCCAATCTTGCCCACAGGATTAGATGACTTCGTTAATCTAGTCGTTCCTGTCCTTCAAAAACGCGGACTGTTCCGTACCGAATACGAGGGCAGAACCTTGCGTGAAAATCTGGGACTACGCCGTCCGGGTAATCGTTTTGCCGCTAAACAAGTGGATGAGAAATTGGTGCTGGCGTAAATAAATTTTTCACGGCACGGATGCTTAAACCATACTTTTTAAACCGCATTTTCTGTAGATCGCCACCGGTTTAAGGTACGCCGAACCCTCTACAGCAGCCTGAAAATCTTAGCTAAAAACAAGGGAAAAACATGACTGAATATAGCCGATTGAAGACCTCGCCCTCTGCCGCAGTTAGAGCCACTCTTGACTATCCGGTCATCGACACTGACGTTCACACTAATGATTTCACCCCAGCACTTGAAGATTACATCGCTAATTACGGCGGTGCGAAACTCGTAGACGAATTGCGCAAGGCGGAATCCTCTCGTCTCAACTCCAAGAGTGATGGTAAAGACTGGTATCAACAAACTCCTGAAGAACGCCAATACAACCGCACAATTCGCTCACCTTGGTGGGCGAGAGTCACTCGCAACACGTTGGATCTCGCTACTTACACCCTTCCCGAACTGTTCTATGAGCGTCAGGCGGAGCAGGGATCAGATTATTCGGTGCTGTTTCCCAATAATGTCTTGGCACCCGCTGGAGCAAGTCAAGAGAACCGTCAGGCTCTGCAACGTGCGGTAAATCACTATCATGCTGATATTTATCGTCCATATAGCGATCGCCTGACGGTGGTAGCTGGTATTCCAATGACGACTCCTCAAGAAGCCATTGAGGAGCTAGAGTTTGCCGTAAAAACACTAGGGCTAAAGGTGGCAAATATTCCTGGTGGTGTGAAACGACCGATTAAGGCGATCGCTGATAAGTATCCAGCGGATAAATTTCCCGAAATCGCCAAGTATGCGTCCTATATCGACTTCTACGGATTGGATAGTGAATACGACTACAATCCTTTCTGGGCTAAAGTTGTCGAATTGGGTGTACCAGTTACTACTCATTACGGTAGTCAAGGTTGGACTGGACGCTCTTCCATCAGTAACTACATGAACAACCATATCGGTCATTTTGCTGATGGTTCGCAAGCATTTGCCAAGGCACTGTTCTTCGGTGGTGTGACCAAGCGTTTTCCACAGTTGCGAGTCGGTATGCTTGAAGGTGGTGCAGATTGGGGTGCCCACGTCTACATTCATTTGGTGGATCGTTTCTCCAAGCGCAATCTCAAGGCACTACAAAATTACAACCCAGACCTGACCAATGCTTCGGAACTGTTCGAGTTGTTTGAACGCTTCGGTGGCGAAATTACTCAAGGGTATTCCCTCGATAAAGAGGAATTGACCAAGAGTGTGCTAGGTTCTTCCTTCAGCCGTCACAGCCGTCAGCCAGTTGGTAGCGAACTGGAAGATTTTGCCGCAGCAGGTATTGAAACAATTGAAGATATCCGCGATCGCTGGGTGAACAGTTTCTTCTTTGGTTCCGAGTCCGACGATCGCACTATCGCAGCAGCATTCAACGACAAAGCCAATCCGTTGGGTGTCAAGATCAACGCCATCTATTCCTCGGATGTAGGTCACTGGGATGTACCCGATCTCACCGCCCCATTAGCTGAAAGCTGGGATCTCGTGAAAGAAGGCGTGATTTCCGAAGCTGACTTCAAGGCTTATGTATTCGCTAATCCCTACAAGTTTTACACCGAAGCTAACCCCGATTTCTTTAAGGGTACGGCGATTGAATCTAAGGTAGGTAAGACCGAATCTCCACAAGCAGATAAGAGTTTGGTAACGGCGTAAGAGATTAGGAGGAGATCGGGGAATAATTTCCTGGCTCCTCTACATCCCCTTCTTCAGGAACTAAGGCCCATAGCGTTTTACCCTAGAAGATTGACATGACAACAACTGACCTGCACCTATCTGCACCGTGGAGAACAGCACACGACCAACGCGGCCGCATCGTCGCGCAGGTGAACGATGATCTTTTCGAGTTCGATTTTGCGATCTGCGCTTCGCAGCAGCGCTTCGCTATCGCTGGTACCGGCTATTTCGTTGATCCGGCGGCGCGACCTGAATTTGCCGACTTTGCCCATCTTTATACTACGTTAAATCTATCGAATTAAAGTATAATGATGGGATACGATGCTTCTTTGGTATATTGCTGGGACGAAATAAAAATCTTCCAAAGGAAGCTGACGAGTACAAACATTCACCCATAGATCAAGCTTTGGAGAATAAACATGAGCTATAAGCACATTGAAGTTAAACCGACTTCTGGTTTCACTGGTGCTGAAATCAGCGGCGTGGATCTTTCGCGTCCTCTGCACGATGAAGCAGTTGCCGAAATTCGTCAAGCATTACTGAAGTGGAAGGTCATTTTCTTTCGCAATCAGAACATCAATCATGCTGCACAGATTGCCTTCACGGCTCGTTTTGGTGAAGTGACCTACGCGCATCCCCACGAAGACGAGCCGATAGAAGGTTTTTCCCAAATCTTACCAATTGATCGCAGCCGCTTCGAGCGCCGCAACGGTCTACGACGTTCTAGCTATGAAAGCCGTTGGCATACTGATGTCACTGCTGTTGTTAACCCACCTGCGGGTTCAATTCTGCGAGCAGTTAACGTCCCTGGCTTTGGTGGTGACACACAATGGACTAATCTAGTTGCAGCTTATGAAGGTCTATCTGCACCCCTACGCGCCCTAGCAGATGGATTGAAAGCCGAGCATCGGTTCAATGCACGTTTACGGATACCTAGCAATAGCAAATATGCCCAGCGCATTGCTGCCAATCCGCAGGTTTCGATTCACCCAGTGGTACGCGTTCATCCTGAGACAGGTGAACGTGCATTGTTCGTGAACCCTGGCTTCACCTCGCACATTCTTGATGTGTCACCACAAGAGAGCGAACTGCTGCTTGAGTTGTTTTTCAACCAAATCACTAAACCCGCTTATACCACTCGCTTCCGTTGGAACAATGGTGATATTGCATTTTGGGATAACCGCGCTACCGCGCATTTAGCCCCACAAGATTTGGATCATATAGAAGTTGAGCGCGTACTCTATCGCACCACTATTACGGGTAATATTCCAGCCGGGCCTGATGGCTTCCGTTCGCAAATAGTTGAAGGCGAGCCGTTAACGAGTGAATTACCAGCTGTCCTCAAGCAAAAAGCCGAGAAGGTGTTAGCAGAACCAGCACTCAATTAAGTTATGAAGTGCTAGTTGGGTCAAAGGCTAACAATATATATAAGACAAATTAAGGGATCGCACAAAGCAATCACGTTTTATAATACGGTAAACCTATAAATTTACCGTATTATAATGCTCATATGCAGACACCAGAAAATCATAAGTCATGCTCCGTGCTTTTAGTTCTGGAAATTTTAGCTTGTTCTACACAGGTCAGGCCATTTCTCTAATTGGTACTTCAATGACCCAGGTAGCTACTAGCTGGCTGGTATATCGCCTTACTGATTCTGCTTTGTTATTGGGTGTAGTGGGTTTTGCCAGCCAAATTCCCACATTGCTTTTGATTCCTCTGGGTGGAATTATTGCTGATCGCACTAATCGTCACCGCATTCTGCTTGTCGCCCAAATTTTGGGGATGTTGCGGTCTCTGGCTCTAACGTGGTTAGCCTTGAGTGGTACAATTAACGTCTGGTACATTACTTTTTTGGGTGTACTGTTAGGGACGATTAACGCCTTTGATATTCCAACTCGGCAAGCTTTTTTACCCCAAACAGTAGGTAAAGAAAATCTCGGTAATGCGCTTGCCTTGTACTCTTCTCTTGTAAGTGTGACGAGTATGGTGGGGCCAGCGATTGCAGGTTTGTTGATTGCAGCGTGGGGAGCGGGGCTATGTTTTTTATTGGATAGTATCAGTTATGTTGCTGTAATTATTGCTCTTTTAGCAATAAGAACTACTGACAAAAAAGCAGTCCTTTCTACACGCAAACCTCTAGAAGAATTAAAAACTAGTTTTAACTATGCCATAGGGTTTTTGCCAATTCGCTCTATCTTGATTAGTTCAAGTTTAGTCTGCTGCGTTTGGGGATTTTACCTAGCATTGGGGCCGATTTTTGCCAAAGAGATTTTGCACGGTGAATCTAACACTTTTGGTTTTCTGATGACAGCATCCAGCTTAGGAACTTTAGCCGGTGGTATCTATTCAACTAGGCATCAAAATGTACATGGATTAGGAAAAATTTTGGCATTAGGTATAGGTTTTATGGGCATGAGTCTGATTGTTTTTGCCCTATCGCGTGTGTTCTGGCTTTCTTTGCTGTCACTGTTAGCCGCTGGTTTCGGCTTTATTTTGCAGATAATCGCCGGACGTACTTTACTTCAGTTGTTAGTCAGCGATGAAAATCGCGGACAAATCACAGGTCTTTACGTTATGGCATCTACAGGTGCAGTTCCTCTGGGCAATTTGATAGCTGGCGCACTAGCAAGCCGTATCGGTGTTGTGAATACTATCATCCTTGGCGCAAGTATTTGTATTACAGGTTCAGGTATTTTTATGCAGCAAATTTCTACCTTTCGGAATTTAGTTCGCTTGAATTTAAATGCAAATAATTCATAAAATATATTTTTTGCTTTAAAAAAAATTGGCAAATTGCAAATTTATTAATTATCTATTTGATTCAATTTTTGCCAATTAACTTATCCACAAAGGAGAAAAAGATGACTGCAACAATTTCATTTGACCGTGTATCTGATGTTTACGATTCTACAAGAGGATTACCACCAGGAATATCTGAACAAGTAACTGACACTATCCTCAACATAGTTTCACCAACATCAGAGACTAAGTTCTTTGAAATTGGTGTGGGTACCGGCAGAATCGCTATTCCGATTGCCAAAAGAGGCTATTCTTACACAGGTATAGATGTCTCAGAAAAGATGTTAGCTGAGTTACACCGCAAGCTAGAAGGTATTTCCCACCGCCTGACAGCCGTCAAAGGAGATGCTACTGCTTTACAGTTTCCTGATAACTCCTTTGATGTCGGGTTGACGGTTCATGTGTTCCATCTGGTTTCTGCTTGGAAGCAAGCACTCTCCGAAATCCGCCGCGTCCTCAAACCTGGTAGTCCTTACCTATATACTCACGGCACTCTCGATTCCATCTCAACAAATCTCAATAACAATCAAGGTAGGCTGACTTTTCAGCAACGTTGGGAAGATATCATTGCTGGTTATGGTTATCCTTTACCCCGTTACGGTGCAACAGAGGAAGAGGTCTTAACAGAACTACGCACCCAAGGTGCAAGTTTAGAAACAGTAATTGCAGCTCAATGGAAGTGGGAATTAACTGTTCAAAAATTACTAGAACACTATCAAAACAGAGTCTATCGTCATAGTTGGCATCTCAGTGATGATGTCTTTGCCAAAGCCTTTGATGATTTACGCGCATGGGCTTTAGAACACTACGGTTCTCTAGACTATGACTTATCTAGTGAAACCAAATTCAAAATTGTTGTAGTGCGAAATTGGGCATAATACCGAATAATGCAACATTTTAGTCTTGCCACGCCACTACGATTCTTCCCTTTAACCTTTCCCCAGTCCTCAATCCCCAATCCCTTCATCCTGAGAAAGCGACATGACAACAACGACTGACCCTGATATCGCCGCTCGCGAGGCGCTGCGCCTACTCGGTTCCGATCCCGAGAACTGGGTAAGCCATCGCCCAGACATCGATCACAATGTCACGATAGTAGGTGGTAGCGGCAGCGGTAGTACCTTTGCATTTGCGCTACGGCGTGCTGGCATCGGTCGCGTGACGGTGATCGACGCAGCCGACGACGAGGCTCATGCTGGTGTGTGGCTGACGCGAGCGCGGATGAAAAAGCTCCGCACACCGAAGAACCTACCCGGTCCTGAATTAGGCATCCCAGAACTGTCATTCCAAGCCTGGTACGAAGCGCGGCACGGTGCTGAAGCCTACGCGGCGATCGACCGCATTCCACGAGTGACCTGGGCTGAGTACCTCAGCTGGTATCGGCAGTTTCTCGGTATCTCAGTTCGTTACCGGACGAAGTTGGTGCGAATTGAGCCAGAGTCAGGTTTCTTTCGCTTGCACCTTGAAGTGAACGGTGTCCCGCAGGTGGAGACCACGCGTAAGATTATATTCGCCAACGGCGTAGCTGGCACTGGTGGCGCATACATACCACCTGTACTGGCTGACTTACCACGCACGCTGTATGCACATACCGCCGATGCCATAGATTTTGAAGCACTGCGGGGTAAGACTGTGGCGGTGCTAGGTGCGGCGGCTTCAGCTTTCGACGCAGCAGGGGTAGCGCTGGAATCGGGAGCCAAAGCAGTACATTTGTTCGCACGGCGCTCGGCGATCGCATCCCTCCCAGTGATTCGGGTGCGTGGGTATCCTGGTGCTTACTACAACTATCCACAACTACCTGATGCAGCTCGCTGGTTCCAGGCTTGGCGCTTTCGGCAGGTAGGCTCCACACCACCACCGGACGCAATTGAGCGAGCGATCGCCTTCTCCAACTTCCATCTGCACCTGTCTGCACCTTGGAAATTGGCGCAGGAAAAGGGTGGGCGTATCGTTGCCCAGGTGAACGACGATATTTTCGAGTTTGATTTTGCGATCGCTGGCACTGGTTACTTCGTTGACCCAACAAAGCGACCCGAACTAGCCGACTTTGCGCAGCATATCGCACTTTGGCGCGATCGCTACCAACCACCAAGAGACCAGCGCGACGACGATCTGGGGACGCACCCCTACCTCGGCAGTGCCCACGAATACCTAGAGAAAGTACCTGGCACTGCGCCCTACCTGAAAGACATTCACGTATTTAACCCAGCTGGTTTCGTCAGCTTTGGTCTGCCAATTGGTGACGTACCGAGTATCCGCCGTGACGTGCCTGCCATAGTGTCGCGCATTAGCCATGACTTATTTTTCAGCGACTGGGAGCAGCACGAAGCACGCATCACCAGCGACATCACACCAGACTTTGAAGAGTCACTGTACGTCGCCGCAGTGTGGAAACAACCAGCTAAGGCGGCGGTTAGCTAAATGCTCGTAGTAAGGACTTTAGTCCTTGATTATCTAAGCACTAAAGTGCTTACTACGAAATTTTATGACAAGAATACTTTGCCTCATACCCAAATTATTTAGGAGTTACAACTATGCCCGTCCAACACATCAGCAATGGTTCCTTGCCTTATCTTTTCTCACCTGTCTCTGACACTGCCAACAAACCCGCGCCTCTTGTGCTGTTTTTGCACGGAGCGCGGGACCGTGGCAATGATTTAAATGTGTTGCTGAAATGGGGTTTACCTCGTTTCGTGGATGTGTCAACCCCGTTACCTTATGTCTTTGCAGCTCCCCAGCTTTCTGAAGGACAGACTTGGGTAGAGCGAGAATCAGATGTGATTGCTTTACTGGATGAACTGATCGCCTCCCAGCCCATCGATCCATCTCGTGTGATCCTGTCTGGGTTCAGCTTGGGTACGGCTGGGGCTTGGCATATCGCCGCTTCCCATCCTGGACGCTTTGCTGGTTTAGTAGCAGTTTCCGGTCGTGTACCCAAGACATTAGAAGAAACTCAACTAGCTGCGCTCAAGGAAATTCCCATCCAGATATTCCAAGGTGGAAAGGACGAAAAACTGCCGATTGACGATACAGAGTATATTGTCGCTACCTTACGCGGACTTGGAGGGACAGTAGATTTTACAGTGCTACCTGATGGCGATCATTTTATTGCCGATGAAGTATACAGCAACCCGAAATTGCAACAATGGCTGGTTTCACACAGCCGTGGTAAAACTTCTGTAGCTGTCTGAGGCGAAATCTAGCCGTTCTCAATTGAGTGCAATACATTACAGCATTTTTCTGTAAGGTGGGCATTGCTCACTACTATCTCAAATGTCTATTACATAAGCTTTTCTGAGCAATGCCCCGTTCGCGGAGCGTGCGCTTTGCGCTCAGTTCCCGCTTGTTGGGAAACCCCTATGGCTAACGCCACGCCTTAGTAACTGCTTAGTTCTGCGATTTATACCACTTCTGGTTTAAATGAAGTACAAATATATCTGTGTCCATCGGTGTCCATCTGTGGTTCTTATTTCTTCATGTATTGCACTCAATTGAGAAAAGCTAGAGTTCTGCAATGGGCTACGCCCCGCCGGAGGCGATGGCACAGAGTGCCCGCTTCGCGATCGCATTCTATTTAGAAATTTCAACTCTTTCTCAATCAACTAATTTCAATCAATTAGTTTCAATCAACAACATCACCATGACTTTACCAACTACGAATCTCGGTAAAACTGGATTGACTGTTTCGCGCCTTGTTCTCGGCACCATGACCTTTGGATTGCAGACTGACGAAGAAACTTCCACAGCCATCCTCGACACAGCCGCCGATGCTGGTATCAATTTTTTGGATACGGCTGATGTTTATCCACTTGGCGGCGGAATTGCTAATGCTGGACGTACCGAAGAAATTATTGGGCGCTGGCTGAAAGGCAAACGCGAACATTTTATCCTAGCTACCAAGGCTGTAGGCAAGGTTGGTCCTGCCCCTTGGGATCAGGGTGCTTCGCGCAAACATATTTTAGATGCGATCAATGCTTCCCTCAGACGACTGGGAACCGATTATGTTGATTTGTATCAATTACACTCTGATGATGCCTCAACGCCTCTAGATGAGACTTTAGAAGCACTGGACACGATAGTTCGAGCTGGTAAAGCACGCTACATTGGGGTTTCTAATTTCTTAGCTTACCGACTCAGCCGCGCTTTAGGTCGGGCCGATGTTCGCAATCTGACTCGCTTTGTCTCGGTTCAGCCCCGCTACAATTTGTTATTCCGCGAAATTGAGCGAGAACTGTTGCCCCTAGCGAAAGAAGAAGGGCTTGGTGTCATTCCCTACAATCCCTTGGCGGGTGGTCTACTCACTGGTAAACACAATCTTGCTCAAGGACCCACCGCAGGAACTCGTTTTACCTTGGGTGCAGCCGCAGAACGTTATCAAGAACGTTATTGGCACGATCGCGAGTTTGATACTGTTGAGGAATTACGCACAGTAGCAGATTTGGCTGGATTGTCACTCACCACTCTAGCGGTAGCTTGGGTGCTCGCTAATCCGATTATCACTGCCCCGATTATTGGCGCTAGCCGTCCAGAACAACTTGCTGACACCCTAAAGGCAGTGGAAGTAAAACTCGATGACAGTTTAAAACAAAAGCTAGACGACATCACTGCCGAATACCGAAAGGGAGATTCTGTACGTTAGCAGCAATTATGATGATTTGATTTAACATCACCGGACGGTTGATCCAGGCGTCTACTCGCGTGTTGTGCGGTTTTATATTATCGGTGAGGCAAGTACTCCAAAGAGATCTGTGAGTGTTGAAAGCTAGTTGGTATCAGTCGTTTTTGTCGTGACCTTATGATCAAAGCTGTGTTGTTTGACCTTGACGATACTCTAATCGATCATGATTCCGCAATCAGAGATGCAACGGGTGCTTTATTTGATCAGGTCTTGCCTAATCGAGAAGAAGAGCGCACAGCATTTACAGAAAGGTGGATCTTATTAAACCGAGAGTGGTACAAGAAGTTTTTTGCTCAGCAGGTCACGTTTCAAGAATCAGGGCGAGGAAAACTGCGAGAAGCATTTTCAATGTATGGTTATCGATTTGAGGATACAGAAGTCGATATTTTATTGGCAGAATATTGGGAATGTTACATCAGTCGATGTCAAGTTTTTGATGATGTCACTGAATGCTTTGCAAAACTACAAGACTATAAAATTGGGGTAGTTACAAATGGGCAAGAAACACAGCAAATTGAAAAGCTACAAAGGTGCGGCATTTTGCCTTTTCTAGACATTGTTGTTATTTCCGAAAAGGCGAGAGTTGCCAAACCTGAATCTGAAATATTCCTCCAAGCTTGTAGCCAACTGGAAGTACAGACACAGGAGAGTCTTTTTGTCGGCGACAATCTTGAACTGGATGCGATTGCAGCCAAGCAGGCTGGAATGGTTGGGATCTGGCTTGATCGGTATGGTGTCAATTTGGAGGATATTCCTCCAAGAGTGGAACGCATTAGCAGACTTACTGAAATCAGTGAAATACTGGGAGATTGTGATGATGTTAGGGAGAAGCTGAAGTGATACGACGCGATCGCCGTTTTTTAATCAAAAGTCCTCGTTCATCTCAACCGTTCCAACGTGCTGCTAGTGCGCCAGACTTACCAGCGACTCCATTCAGGTTCATTTGCTATTTCGTTAACCAGTTCCGCTGGTGGTATGTGGCAATGGTGATCCTGGAGGTAGTACACGCAACTTGTGGCATTATGTTACCGTATGCCATTGGTGAGATCATCAGGAGCGTGACGCGAGGGGCGGGCGACAGCAAGCACATTTTTGATGCCGTGAGGCAACCCCTGATGCTGTTCACCGCCTTGAGTGTGGGTGAAGTGGTATTCGGGCGCTCGTCTGGACTCTTACAGACTATCCGCCACCCAATCCACCGACAGCACATCGTCCGGTCTCTATATGCTTACTTGCAGCACCATTCCCATCGCTACCTGAGTAGTAGTTTTGCTGGGGCTTTAGCACATCGGATTAGCGAAACTTCTCTGGGTGTAACCCAAACGATGCAAATGATGATTACTGAATTTATGCCAGTCATCATCGTGTATACTGTTAGTACAATATTACTGTATCGCGCCTATCCTCCGCTTGCTGCACTCGTGGGGGTGTGGGCAGTTCTCTTCATCAGTATTTCGTTCTGGCTGGCAACTCGCTGCCGAATTTACTCCCGCAAAGCTGCAGCCGCAAGAAGTGAGACAACTGGTATCATCGTAGATGCAGTCACAAATCTCACCAGTAGCCGACTATTTGCTCGTCTGGGTTTTGAACGACGCTATTTGAATGAGCAATTAAGGGGCGAACTCAAACAGGTGAGAAAGTCCAACTGGTACTCGGAGCGAATCCGCTGGTTTCAGTTTATCTCAGCAGCCGTTCTAAAAATTGGCACCCTGTATTACTCGCTCTCCCTCTGGAGTCAAGGAAAGATCGCTACTGCTGACTTTGTGGTAGCAACTAGTTTGTCGCTGTTGATCATCAGTGAAGCCCGCAATTTAAGTAAACGCTTTCTAGAATTCTTTGAACATATCGGCAATGTCGCCAATGGTGTCTTCACCATTGTTCAACCCCACGAGTTGATTGATCGGGATCAAGCGATCGCCCACCCAATCACCCAAGGACGCATTGAGTTTCGGCGAGTAAATTTTAACTACTCACCTGAGAAAAAAGTATTCCATAACCTTTGTGTCACCATCCCACCGGGACAGCGTGTGGGGCTGGTGGGCTTTTCCGGCTCTGGAAAATCCACTTTTGTCAATTTGATTTTGCGTTTGTTCGATCCCCAATCTGGACAGATTCTTATTGATGGGGTGGATATTCGAGATATGACTCAGGATGCCCTCCACGCCCAAATCAGCTTGATTCCCCAAGATCCGTCTCTATTCCATCGCACGTTACTGGAAAATATTCGTTACGGGCGACTGGAAGCAAGCGATGAGGAAGTGATGGAAGCAGCACGTAAGGCTTACGCTCACGATTTTATCGTGCCAATGAGTGAGGGTTATCATTCTCTGGTCGGCGAACGCGGTGTTAAGCTGTCCGGTGGGCAGAGGCAACGCATTGCGATCGCACGAGTAATCCTCAAAGATGCACCAATCTTGATCTTAGATGAAGCCACCTCCAGCCTTGATTCCATCACCGAAAAAGCGATCCAAGATACCCTAGATTTAGCGATGCATGGAAAAACGGTGATTGTAGTAGCTCATCGCTTGTCCACCATCGCGCATCTAGACCGCATTTTGGTGTTTGACCAAGGTCGCATTGTTGAAGATGGTACCCACACTAAACTCCTGGCACGCAAAGGTGCTTACTACAGGTTATGGAAAATGCAGGCAGGTGGATTTTTGCCACAAGAAGCCGCTCAAAGTAGCAAAGTATGAACTTGACTGCCAACTAAGGAGGAAAAGGAATTGCTTACAGCCTATAGCGACACTGAACTACAATTAACTGCTGACGTGCTAGTAATTGGTGGTGGTCCTGCTGCCGCATGGGCAGCATGGGCAGCCGCAGCCCAAGGTGTCAAAGTCATCATTGTTGATAAAGGTTTTCTGGGTACGAGCGGTGCAGCTGCTGCCAGTGGCAATGGTATCATGGCACCTTCTCCAGAGAATTGGGACAAAGTTTTATCGGAGCGTTATCGCCTAGGAAACAACCTCGCTAACTTACGTTGGATCGAACGTGTGATCGAAAAAACTTGGCTGAGTTTGCCCCTAATGGAAGATTGGGGCTATCGTTTCCCCAAAGAAAATGGGGAATCTGTGCGCCAGAGTTATTACGGCCCGGAATATATGCGGGTACTTCGCAAACACCTGTTGCGTGTTGGTGTGCAAATTCTCGACCAAAGCCCGGCTCTAGAACTGTTATTAGCCGAGGACGGCTCTGTGGCTGGAGCTAGAGGTGTGCAGCGGCAAAATCATCGTACCTATACTGTTCGTGCTGGTGCAGTAGTCCTGGCGAATGGCGGTTGTGCATTCTTGAGTAAAGCATTAGGTTGCAATACCAATACAGGCGATGGACTGCTGATGGCGGTGGAAGCTGGCGGCGAACTCTCCAGTATGGAAGCTTCTAACCACTATGCCATCTCGACCGCTTTTAATGCTACAGTCACAAGGGGTGTTCCTTTTGGCTGGGCTAGTTACACCGATGAAGCAGGTAACGATTTAGGTGGCTATATCAATGGTCGTCGCGATCCCGCATTCCTTCCCAATGCCCTCTTAAAAGGCCCCGTTTATGCTCGTTTGGATCGAGCTACACCTCAAGTCAAAGCAGTGATTGAAAAGTCTCATTTCATCGCCTTTCTACCCTATAAAAAAGCTGGCATTGATCCTTATACAGAACGAGTACCTGTAACACTGGTTTTAGAAGGTACAGTCCGTGGTACAGGTGGAATTCGGATTGTGAATGATAGTTGCGGTACAAAGGTTCCTGGACTCTACGCTGCAGGTGATGCTGCATCGCGGGAGTTTTTAGCTGGTTTAGCTTCTGGGGGTGGTGGTCCTAATGCCGCCTGGGCAATCTCCACAGGACAATGGGCAGGGGAAGGTGCAGCCGCCTTTGCCAAGAGTCTGGGCGCTCATGCCCATGAACGGGTTGTGCGTCCAGCAGGTCAAGCTGGATTGCGATCGCACTCCTCCGCTTCCGAAACATTCGATAGCGAGGGAGTTGTGCGCGGTGTACAAGCCGAGATGTTCCCATTGGAGAAGAATTACTTGCGCTGTGAGCAGAGACTTTTGGATTCCCTCGCCAAATTAGAAACGCTGTGGCAGCAAGTACAAGGCAACCCGAAACAAGATACAGTGCGCGATGTGGAATTTTCTCGTCGAGCGGCAGCTCTTGTGGCTGTAGCACGATGGGCATATTTTAGCGCTTTACATCGCACAGAAACGCGCAGCGAACATATTCGCGTGGACTATCCCGAAACCGATCCAAATCAGCTTTATTACCAAGCAACAGGCGGCTTAGAAAGGCTTTGGGTGAGACGGGATTGGGTGAAGGATGCCAGCCCTACACCACCAGTATTAACTACTCAAACCACAGCCTCGGTATCAAAGTTGTAGCAGGAGCAGTATCATGATCGAGATTGTCAGCCATAAACTCTGTATTAATTGCAATGTTTGCGTTCAAGTATGCCCTACCAATGTCTTTGATGCAGTTCCCAACCAACCGCCTGCGATCGCCCGACAACAAGACTGCCAAACTTGTTTCATGTGTGAGGCATATTGTCCTGCGGATGCGCTCTATGTTGCGCCGCAATCTCATACCAATGTTGCAGTCAACGAGGATGATTTAATTGACAGTGGCATTATGGGTGAATATCGTCGCATTTTGGGTTGGGGATATGGCAGAAAAAACAATAGTGAATTAGATACTGCTCATAAACTGCGCCAACTGCCGCGCCCCTATCAAAGTTAAAGCATTCGACTGTACGGAAAAGGCAAAAGGTAAGGGATAAAAGACCTTTACCCCTTACCTTTTACCCCGTCAAGTTCTCTTGGCAGGGTACTACATACTTTTCATTAGTGATACTGATACTGAGTTGCGATTCCTGAGGGTAAGAATGCATCTTCTAAATCAGCCCCTAGCAGGTTTGCCCCTTCTATGTTCGCTGTTGTGAGATTTGTTTTTTGTAAATCTGCCTTCTGTAGGTTTGCCCCAGATAGATTTGCTCCTTGCAAATTAGCCCCCTCTAAATCTGCATCATATAAGTTTGCTCCTTGTAGATTTACTCCAGAGAGGTTTGCTTTGCTTAAATCTACTCCTTGCAAATTAGCTGTCTGTAGGTTAGTTCCCTCTAAATTCGCCTTTTCTAATTCTGCTTTTTGTAAGTTTGCACCTTCCAAATTAGCTCCCAGCAGGTTTACTCTTTCTAGTTGTGCTTCAGCCAGGTTGCATCCAACACATTCATTAGTTGTTAATAAACGTCTAACATTTGCTGCTACAGGATCTACGAAGAATGTTGTTGGAGGTGTTGCTGGAGCTGGAGATACTACAGGAGCAGGTGCGGATTCTGTAGGTGCAGGTAGTGTTTCTGATTGAGCTAAGGCGTTGGGCTGGTTAAGCAAAGAAAATCCCGCTACTAGTACAAGAAATACAGCAGTGACAATCCAGGAAGTTAGTTTTTTTGAATTTGGTTTGTTCATTAGTTTATTCCTCTCAAACTTGGTAATCTTTTTTATCTGCTTTTAGTTCACCTTAATTTCAAGATAGAACCAATCAAACTCTCAAAGCAAATATTATTATTGTTCCTAACAATAATAATATTTATGGTTTTCTTTTAGTCAGTAATTTAGCCTGCAAACGGATGATATTCTCTTGCCTTTTAAAAGAGCTTTTTGAATTTTTGTTTGTAATTCTGCAATTATGCTTGTGAATTAAAAAAAATACTATATTTAATGATTTTCTAACCTGTCTCGATTCACCCAACGATTAACGAAGTCGTTGTTGTGTTTCCGTACCCTAACTTGTACTTGCTTTGAGCCTAGCTTGACTACTTCGGCAGGAATTCTCTGGACATTGTCAGAATCAGCGCGAGCTTTATAAAGCCAAACTACTTTTTGACCTACGAAGTAGTCAGGATGTTTACTTAAGTGCGGTGCTTCATCTGCCCATGCGCTTAAAGGACTTACTAGATTGATTAAAAGCATTAAGACGACTAAAGCGATTTGGAAAAGTTTCATCGATTCGTTGCAAATTAACTTTGAAGGTTCTTTAAAACTTGGCTTTTCTCCCCAATCTGTTAATCCAGTGCTAGGGGGAGGTCGCCAGAAGTGAGGAATAATCAGTACTAGAGGTAGAAGAGCAATTTTTTCTTCATGGAACAATGGTAGCAAGTTTTCAACTAAAGCGCGATCTGCGCGGAGCGCAGCAACGAAGCTATCGCCTGACATCTAATGGAAAAGCATTGCTAGACTGGGAACAAGTTGGAAAGTACCGCTTTTCATCATTATCGAGAATCCCAGCCAGATTAACACAAATGGGAAGATTTTTCGACCATAGCGAGCCATAAGCGGAGCCATGAGAGGATTACGAGTCAGATTATAAGAGAGCAAGCACCACACTCCAACAGTGAAATAGCAAACGCACAAAATCACTCCTAAACTTGGCAAATTAGTAGTAGCAAACAATGGCACATAGATACCAATGTTATTTCCTCCATTGGCAATAGTTACTGCCGAAACGCGGTAAGTTTGAGGATCGCGCAGAGTCGCAAATAATGATTTCTTATGACGTCTAGATTTGACTGTATGACGGAAGTCAACTGACACATCTTGGATTGTATCGCCATCATCATCTCGACTCATGAGATTGCTGATACCAATTACAATTGGTAGAATGCCTAGCAATCCAATCCAAGCTTCTGGAAGAACTAAACCGCCGAAAAAACCAGGGAGACTAGCAAGTACTAGCGCGGTAAATCCAACAAATTCGCCAATGATAATGTGCTTAGGACGAAAGACATGATTGACTTTTCCAAAAAAAGCCGTCAAGTAAATATTGTCGTCAAAGGTAGTTGCAAAAGCGGCAGAAATGCCAAGAATTAAAGTACTAACTAGCCAACTCATAGTTTTTGTTCACAAAGGTTCATAATGACTTCTTTAATCCTTCTCCGCTTCTAGAAGTGAAGGCAGTTTAGGAGATAGTTGAATTGCTTTTCTTTCGATGCGATCGCAAGGCGCGCCCTATGCCCCAACAAAGCTCCGCTTTGTTGCCTCGAATCGGAGATTCGAGGGAAGGGTTTCTGAAAGAAACCCTTCGGGCATATACGGGCGATCGCTATTATCAAATTTGAGATTTTTTTCTTAACAACTTAGCTTGTTCTCAATATTATGGTTTCACCCAGATAAGAGCAAACATTCTTTTTTTTTTTAATAATAAACAGAATTTATGAGATAAGTACTAATAATCGTTAAGAAGAGCAGATAATTACCAAAATAAGTCCAAATGACTAGAGGAAAAATTAGTCACAGACGACCTATCTGACTTTTGACATGGTGTAGAAATAGCGATTCACCACAAAGATACCGTATATAAGGGAGAATAATTTTTAATTATGAAAGCTACTAGATGGTGAGTGTCTCTGACTCCAAACCATCAGCACGGCTTATGCAGAATCGCGGAAAGCATCTCTAAACTCTACGAATGAACTACCCTGCCGCTCCCGGCGGACGGGGTTTCGCCCGGTTCCGCCGCGCTGCTGAATTTTTGTCTCTTCATCTGCCCAAGTTGCTTCATAGATCCAGTATTCTTTCGTTTACCAGTCTTTGAAGTAGAGCTTAGTACATGATTTCATAAGTTCATAGCGAAAACTCGAACGAAGACTCTGTATACCTTTGTCTTGAAAAGTTTCCTAGGTCGGGAAACCCCTATGGCTAACGCCACGCCTTACGGCGAACGGGTATCTCCTATGCCTGCGGCACGCCAAGGGCGAACGGAGACGCTACGCGTTGGCGGAGCCTGCGCTTTGCGCTTACGCCAGTTGCTGTGAGTTCGGGAAACCGACGCCCTTCGGGTATGCCTTCGGCACACCTTCGGTGAACGCCAGTTCCCGGGGCGCGGGAAACCCGCCTAAGCCCTTCGGGCACGCTGTCTCCTGCGGAGAGGCTTCGCCAACGCGAACAGGACTGGACTCACCAGTCACCTGGGCGTGGGAAACCCTTTCGGCAGAGCCGGCACGAGGGAAACCCTCCTGCAGCGCTGCCTCACTGCAGTGCTGGCTCCTCCTGCAGCACTGGTCTCACCTCCTGCAGAACTTTTCGCTGCGTTGACCTCAGCGCTCCTCAGCGTTCAAAAACGTTACGAATTAATGAAATGCTGTACTTAGACATCCAAGACTATCGAGGCCGGTTCCCAACCCCGGTTGTTGATTAGTCACAACGTTGTACATTACCCGAAGCGCTACCCACATCACGCGGTATTTCAAATCCACAATCTGAGCATACATGGTGACGATTTGATAGCGTTGCCCCCACCAACTTCAAATAACAGGGTAGCAGAACGTAGCGCTAGGTCATCAACAATCAATTTGGCTTTGGATGCACTTAAAGAAGCTGCTAGTGCTGCTGCTGTTTCCGCGTCTTCACCCTGGGCTTTGGCAGCAGGGAGGCGATCGCATTCCGCAGCCCCAGCAGCGATAAAATCGAAAAGCTGCTGGAGTTCCGGCGAGTGGACTGTGACAGGAGCTGAAAACTGGAAGGTGGAATCTGCAACTTTCTCAGGAGTCTTAATCATTGTTTCTCTCTCTGATATTTTGGGAATGGGCGCATCTAGCTTACAGAGGCGTTTGTGGTCTCAAAGAAGCGGTTACCAGGGCGCGCCAGTCCAAGATTTTCGCGCAGCGTCTTCCCCTCATACTCTTTGCGGAAGATCCCACGCCGTTGAAGTTCTGGCACAACCTTGTCTACAAAATCGTTCAGCCCTTCAGGAACAAAAGGGAACATGACGTTGAAACCGTCAGATCCTTCCTCGGTCAGCCATTGCTCCATGTCATCGGCAATCGTTTGGGGCGTACCGACAAACGCCAGTCCGCTGTAACTGCCAATGCGTTGAGCCAGCTGTCGAATGGTCAGTTTCTCGCGTTGCGCCAGCGCTATCACTCGTTCTCGCGCGCTCTTGCTGGCGTTGGTTTGCGGGATTTCTGGCAAAGGGCCGTCCGGATCGAAACCCGAAACATCGTAGCCAAGGGCGCTATTCAAGCTGGCGATCCCACTGTCATAGTGTACTAAGCTGTCCAAATGTTTACGCTTGGCGATCGCTACTTCCACAGTTTCGGCCACAATCACCAAAGCACCTGGAAGAATTTTGATGCTTTCTGGGTCACGTCCAATCGCCCGCGCCCGTCCCTTAATGTCAGCAAATAAAGCTTTACCTGCCTCCAGATTACCAGCAGGTGCAAACACGACCTCGGCGGTTTCGGCGGCTAATTGTCGTCCTGCATCGGATGCGCCCGCCTGGACGATTACCGGCCAACCCTGGACAGGTCTGGCGATGTTCAATGGCCCCTGCACCGAGAGATGTTTTCCCTTATGACCCAGAACGTGAATTTTTGCAGGATCGAAATAAATCCCTGATTCCACGTCCCGGATGAACGCATCGTCCGCGAAGGAATCCCAAAGACCCGTTACGACATCATAGAATTCTCTAGCCCGCACGTAGCGTTCGTCATGCTCAACTTCCTCTTCCAAGCCGAAGTTAAGCGCTGCATCTGGATTTGATGTGGTAACGATATTCCAGCCAGCGCGACCGCCGCTGATATGGTCAAGAGACGCAAAACGGCGAGCGATGTGGTAAGGCTGGTCATATGTGGTGGAAGCGGTAGCTACCAGCCCGATGTGTTCGGTGACGCTGGCGAGGGCAGAAAGTAGGGTGAAAGGCTCAAAGGAGGTGACAGTGTGGCTGCGCTTGAGCGCGTTGATTGGCATATTAAGCACCGCTAAGTGATCGGCCATGAAGAATGCGTCAAATTTGCCCTGTTCTAGTTTCTGGATGAATCGTTTTAGCGCCGGGAAGTTGAAATTGGCATCAGGCAAAGCCCCAGGATAGCGCCAAGCGCCTGTGTGTATCGCGACCGGGCGCATGAACGCACCCAGTTTCAATTGCTTCGCTCCGCTCATTAGCCCTCCGTATCATGTTTATAATGCAGGGGCGATCGTCCCCTTGAAGTAGTTGTTAATATAATCCTTCAACTGGGGATCGACAACCAATTGATTCAGTTTTTGGATGTTGGGGTCATTTGCTTTTGATTGCACAGTTGCTAAGAAGGATTGCATATTTTTTGAAAATATCTTCAGAGACAGTATTTCGAGACCCGACTTTGAGTCGTGCTGTCTTAGTTAACTGGTTGACGGCTTGACTGGTTGCTTGACTAGTCGATGAGTTCTGCTTTGGTGTACAACTGGCGAAAGAACGGATGCGATTGCCCAAGGGGTAGTGGCGGAGCCAATCGCTGGGAACTAAGTAATACAGTGGATTGCAGGTTTCTGAGGTACAATAACAACAGTTTGTAAACCAGCTTTTAAAATGGTTAGGATTGACCAAATCGAGTGCAGTTGGAATCAGATCAGTACTTTAGACCCACTAATTGTTGTGTATCCTGACGATTTTGTTCAATGTACGCAGATATAGAACTCATATTCTTGTTGTTATAAAAGATTATTGATTTTTATTTTAGTTGACTTTTTTATATTTCGGAGATGTCTAAAGTAATTGGCAAAAGCTAAGAACTGCTCGTCAGTTAATGTCTGGTTTTTGAAGATGAGAAGATGGCGATGTCTACGGCAAGCCGCTGAGTCCCAAGGGGACACGCGCAAGGGACGCGTCTACGCGCCATACTTGCTTCAGTTGTAAAATCACCTCTGGATCTACAGAACGACTGACATCAATTCCGGTAATTACCGCACCTAGAGCCGCGTCGGTGGGTGTAATATCAATCCGGCTGGCTGTGAGTGTCATGATTTGGTCTCTTTAGATTTAGGGCTATGACGATCAACTGGTCATGCCAAGTTACCCTTGTAGAGCAACAAGGGTTAATGTCTGCGTTCATAAGTACTGAGTAGTTTTTAATTTACTCAGCACTTATGGCTCAGAACTCAGTTTGATGAAAGTACTGGTTGTGCTTCCTGAGAATTAGCTTTCTGCTTGAAAACACTTGGTACTTCACTACTGAAAGCTTCACCGTGAACCACTTCGGAACGGGAACCATCAACCCCTACTGGGACATCGCCTGTGATGGTGGTGCGATAGAGCAGACGTTCCACATCTAAATGATCCAAATCTTGCGGAGCTAAATGCACGGTGGCGCGATTGTCCCAGAAGGCAATATCACCGTTGTTCCAACGGAAGCGGGTGGTATAGGCAGGTTTGGTGACTTGGTTAAAGAACAATTCTAGCAACAGTCTGCTCTCTTCTGGTGACACATTCACAATGCGGGAGACAAAGCCAGGGTTGACGAACAAAGCACGTTCACCAGTTTCCGGATGAACTCTGACGACTGGGTGAATAGAAACTAGGGGATTAACAGCAATGCGATCGTTGAATTTGCCGTTGCGGGGTTGATAACCGCCTCCATTGAAGCGATGTTCCGCTTTCAATGTATCTGCTAGGGCGCGCAAGGGTGCTGAGAGCCCCTCATAAGCGGCAACAAGATTACTCCACTGGGTATCACCACCAAAGCTAGGGACATTAACGGCGCGTAAAACTGACGCGGCTGGTGGGTTAATGGCCGCAGTTACATCTGTGTGCCAGGGACCGCCAGTACGAAAACCGTACTGCCGTTCATAAAGCTTACGGTCTACAGGTTTAATCTGAGGAAATCGGGGAACTGGTTCCGGCTCTCCCAAAGGATGGGCGAAAGTTACTTCGCCAAAACGAGATGTGAACTCGACCTGGGCAGCATGATCGATGTTCTGATTACGAAAGAAGATAACTTTCCACTTTAATAGCGCTTTGCGAATTTCTTGGACTTGCTCGTCAGAAAGAGGACGGGAAAGGTCTACGCCGCCGATTTCTGCACCGATGAAACCAGCTACTTGTTTAACTTCTATATGTTTGTAGCCCATTAAGATTCTCCAGAGTTTGATCCGTCGGGAGGTGTTCACACTCTCCTATTTCCTAGGGAATTTGCCGTTACCCAATATCTGCCAGCAATATTCCCATGCTGGGAGCATAACTGAGAATATTATACTATATTCCGATAAATTTATCGTAGTATTGGTTGCTAAATAGTAATTTCCTATATTTTGCAGACAAACCATTGCCTATAGTGTTCGATGCCAATACCCAATAGGCAAAAGTGTTACTCCCTTCCCGGTCTAAGATTACCTATAATAATTAACTCTTCTCTCTGTGTCCTCTCTTGCCTCCCTACGGGTATGCCCAGTGGGTACGGCCACGGCTATCGCCGTTAGCGCAGCTCCTTCGGAGGAGGCACGGCACGCTACGCGAACACTAGTTACCTGGCTGTCGGGAAACCCCTATGGCTAACGCCACGCCTTACGGCGAACGGGTATCTCCTATGGCTGCGGCACGCCAAGGGCGAACGGAGACGCTACGCGTTCGCCCTTGGCGTGCGCTTGCGCTTACGCCAGTTGCTGTGAGTTCGGGAAACCGACGCCCTTCGGGTTCGCCAGTTCCCTACGGCGGGAAACCCGCCTAAGCCCTTCGGGCACGCTTCGCGTTAGCGAAGCTCCTCCGCAGGAGGCACAGGACTGGACTCACCAGTCACCTGGGCGTGGGAAACCCTTTCGGCAGAGCCGGCACGAGGGAAACCCTCCAAAGGGCGCTGCCTCACTGCAGTGCTGGCTCCTCCTGCAGCACTGGTCTCACCTCCTGCAGTACTGGTTCACCAGTCGCACAGAATTCAATTCTGAATTCTGGCGACTGACACCTGAGTTCTTTCTGTTAAAAATTAAATAAAAAAAATTCGTAATTGATAATTCCTCATCAGAATTACGAATTACGAATTAAGGATTACGGATTAATAATTACTAGGCAGCAACAGGAGTAGGAGTAGCAAACCTTGCATATCGCTCAATGTAGAACTCTTTAGAGTTAGCGATCGCCTTTACTGATGGACGTTCTTTAAGAGCGTGTTTCCACTGTTTTACACGAGTAAATTCTGCAGGTATGCCGAAACCGCGATACTCTTTAAGTGCAGGCCAGCGCTCAAA
Source organism: Scytonema sp. HK-05 (assembly GCF_963872035.1). Lineage (NCBI taxonomy): Bacteria > Bacillati > Cyanobacteriota > Cyanophyceae > Nostocales > Scytonemataceae > Scytonema > Scytonema sp. HK-05. The sequence goes on along the minus strand of NZ_CAWMYC010000013.1, from coordinate 40,250 downwards.
CCAAGGGTAAAAAGTGAAATCAACCAAACTGATAGATTCACCAAACCAATAGGGGCCATCTTGAGATAGTTTTCCTAGAGCTTCAGTTTCAATAAATTCTAGGTGTTTGTAAAGTTCTTGTTTGGCTTCTTCTTGTTTTTGAGAATCTGTACTGCGTAAGAGAGTAGAAAAAGCAGGTACTAATCTTGTATTAGCAAAATCTATCCAAATTCGAGCTTGAGCTTTAGCAATTGGACTATTAGGTAAAAGTGGTGGATTGGGAAATACTTCATCTAAATACTCGTTAATTACAGCCGATTCCCAAACGGGACTTTCACCATGTGTAATTGCTGGTACTTTCCCATAGGGAGAAACTTTTGTAAAACCCTCTGGCTTATTCTGCAAATCAATTTCAATTAAATCGAAATCAATGCCCTTTTCTTGAAGTACAAGACGTGTACGGTGGGCATAAGGACAAACAACTGCACTATAAATCTTAATGTCAGCCATGTTGAAGTTCCTCTGTAAATAGGATTTGCTGTTTGGCATTGGGATATAGAGTTTCAATCTAAAAATCCCAAATATTAAATAGTTAATGTCAGTAACATGGTTTTGGATGAATTCTGAATCCAAAACCTAAAATCTAAAATTGTCTTAGCCTTTCAACAAGCGTGAGGTATGTCCCCACTTTTCCGTAAACACAAATTCTGTCAAAGGCTTGCGGGTACGAGGTGCTAATTCGCGATCGCGTAGTCCATCAGGGAGGTTCTGCGGATCGCCAGGATAGCCAACTGTCACCACAGTTGCAGGCTCATAGCCTTCCGGAATCTGGTATATTTCCCTTGCGGTTTCTGGATTAAATCCTCCTATTTGATGGGCAAATAAATCCAGAGAAGTTGCCTGAAGAATCAGGTTTTCTAACGCCAGCCCCAGATCATGAAATGCGTGTCTGTTTGTCTTCCCATCGTCAGTGCGAATTTTCGCCACCGTGAGTATCAATACTGGAGCGTTTTTCGCCCATCCTTGATTAAACTCCACCAAGGTACTAAGTAGACGGTTGTATTCCGTTGCGTCATCTTTGGTAGCAACAATAAAACTCCAAGGCTGATGATTATAGGAAGAAGGTGCCCAACGAGCCGCTTCTAGTAACGAAAGTAGTTTTTCTGGTTCAACTGCGCGATCGCTAAAAGCTCTAGGACTCCAGCGACTCCGAATGAAGTCATGAACAGGGTATTGCGTTTCGGCAAGTTTCTGAGTCATGTGTGTAAATTTCCTTGGGTGAGAACTGACTAGATCTACATCACCGATTAATATTTGATTGCGGCTTGCCAAAGGCTTATAGCGGTTAAAAAACCTTGTTTAGAGAATTAACACTCAATACTACTGTAAATACGTGTATTAATCGAAGTTTAATTATCTTACTGCATCCATCAGCAGTTAATCAAGTAGGGGGGGAAAGTGGCGAAGCTGTCACCAGCCGCCATGCAAGCTCTGAAAATCTTACTGTCGGTGGAAGGATAAGATTGCCGCGACTGGAACCATAACATTGCCGCTTTAAGGGCTGTAATACTTATTCTTCCGTTCGAGCGATCGCATTCTTTTTTGATGCATTGGAACCATAACATTGTCGTCACCCAAAAATGGAATCATGAGCTTGCCAAAAAAAGGTAATCTTAAGATTTGATTTTTAGGTTTGTGTAGGATTGTCAAATACTTATGCCAAAAGGGTTTCAGTTTTCGGGGATTTCAATCCTACATTTTTAGTCCAGGTGTGTTATCAACCCTTTTATTGTCGAATGTATAGCCTGCAAGGATTAGAGACATTAGAACGATAATATTGCCAATTTGAATTAAAAGCAGCACGGCGACGGGGATCTCTAAGCTCCACAAAAGCTTCGATAATTGCTGGTTGACTCATGGTAGTAGATACATTCCATTTTTAGGGCTGTATTTTACCATACAACTTTTACATTTAGAATGAAATAGCCCTGTTCGATTACCTATTCCTACAACGTTTAAAAGGAATAATCGTTTGTGCGTAGTTTTAAGCATTTGAACCACGCAACTTCTTCAAACGAAGTCAGCCAACGATGAGATCGCTTAACGAATGAGTGGGACACCTAAATCACACTGTTACGTACCGAGTCAATGAAGCGCGGCATGACCTATGGGGGGCGACCCCTAATACATTCTTGAAAAACTCCAGGTTTCAAGATGGATGAGGTTTAAGTTTTTAGCAAAGCGATATTGTTTTTGCAACATAACCAATCAAAAAATGACGAATTATATAAGTAAAATTTATTACGCCTTTTTTTTACAATTAAGTATAAAACTGTACAAGCATTGCGGTTTCATAAAAAAGTTTTTGCAATACAGTTACAGAAACACTGGAAGTGGGAAAAGTAAGAAAAGTAGGAAAAGTAAGTAAATTCATTTAAAGTGTTTACTAGAAAGCTAATATGGTGTAGTTTAATTAACTGGAGTTTTAATGGTTTTTATAGAAAAATCGATTGATAGTGTATTAGAGATAGCTCAAGTAAATTTAAATTCCAGTCTATTAATTTACAATCAATAACTACGCTGCTTTTTATAAATTTTGATGATACAGTATCTCTACGGGTGATTAATATAGTAATAATAAAAACACCAATGCTACGGGTTGATTGTTAAGATTTTAAGTATAGCATATTACAAAAAGCTCTTAAGCATAATTTAGACGCTAGTGATTTTTGTAAATGCCATGTATAAAATGAAGCAAAAAGTAACGAAACGAAGACGAGGAGTTGTACTCACTTCCATAGGAGTTAAACGGTTACAGTCAGCAATTCTTTCCGTGGAGATAGCAGAATACAAAGGCGAACACTTGAGTTTAGAAGAAATAAGCTCGCGCATTCATGTTTCCACTAGAACTCTGAGTAAATTATGGTCTTTAAGTGAAAGTGTAGACCAAAAAACTGTAAAACTCTGCTTTAGCGCTTTTAATCTGGAATTACATAGCGAAGACTACACTATCGTTAATGAAGCGAATGAGACTGAGACAAGTGAGTTATCGTCTCTTAGTTCATACACACAAGAAGATTCATCTCAAGTTTCGGAATTCACCTCATTTGTTGAAGAACATCATGAACAAACTGAACAGATAGAAAATCTTTGGTCATACCCGGATGGTCCCGTAGCTCTAGATTCTCCCTTTTATATTGAACGTCCCCCACTAGAGAAAAAGGTTTATCATGAGGTACAACATAGTGGCTGCGTGATTCGGATTCGCGCCCCAAAACAGATGGGTAAAAGTTCTCTAGTATTGCGGTTGTTAGCCTTTGCACACAAACAAGGATATCATACCGTAAATCTGAATTGCTACCAATTTGAGAGTGAGTGTCTAACTGACTTAAATAAGCTGTTGCGTCGTTTTTGCTGGCGAATTGCAACTCAATTAGGTATTGACCCTAACCTCAAAGAAAAATGGGATGAAGAAATTGGCTATAACTTGAGTAGCAGCTTCTATTTAGAAAACTATTTGCTCAATCAATGTCAAAGCCCAGTGGTTTTGGTGTTGAATGAAGTTGACCATTTTTTTGAATATCCTCACATCTGTCATGAGTTTTTTACTTTATTGCGATCTTGGTGTGAAGAAGCACGACACAATCCCAACTGGCAAAAGCTGAGGTTAGTAATGGTTTACTCTACAGAAGAGTACATCTCTCTAAATATTAACCGCTCCCCTTTTAATATCGGTCTACCTATTCGTCTTCCAGAATTTACCCGACCACAAGTAGAAGATTTAGCTAGGCGGTATGGTTTAAAGGGGAGTTTGCTTAAGGATGTTGACCAACTTATGTCACTCCTAAGGGGACATCCAGCATTAATTCAGATTAGTTTGTACTATCTTTGCTCTCAAGAAATGACCCTGCAAGAACTGATAGAGGATGCGATTGCCAATGGTGGGATCTACTGCTATCATTTATGGCGACTTTTTGTCAAACTGCAAGAAAATCCTAGACTGGCACAGACTTATGCTACAGTTCTGGAAGCAAAACAAGGTATTTCTCTTAATCCTATTGAAGCTTACAAGCTTGAAAGTTTGGGATTAATTCGCTTTGAGGGCGAGCGCGTGTTACCGCGTTGCGAACTCTACCGTGCCTATTTTGCAAAGCAACTATCTACAATTGTTTGACAAAATTCCATAATCAAGGAGATTTGAGAGTTACAATTCCCCTTAATTATCGGATGATTTTGCCTATCGCCTCTGTTCAAAACTACCAAAAATTGAAGATTAAACATAGATAACTGATAACTGATAACTGATAACTGATAACTGATAACTGATAACTGGTAACTGTTAAATATGAGATATCAGGTAGGAGGTAGTCTCCGCAGTGACGATCCGACATATGTTATCCGTCATGCAGACGAAAGACTTTATGCCAGTCTGAAAGCTGGTAATTTCTGTTACGTCTTCAACTCTCGTCAGATGGGCAAGTCATCTTTGCTTCAGCGCACAAGTTATCGTCTTAGGGAAGAAGGACATAGCTGTGTTTACTTGGATATGACCCGCTTGGGTATTGAAGATACTACACCAGATCAATGGTACCAAGGCATTGTTATCAGCTTATTCTACAGCTTCAATTTAGGGTCAGAAGTTGACTTTAAGCGTTGGTGGGAGAAGCAAACAGGCATTTCCTCGGTGCAAAAACTACACCTGTTTGTTGAAGATGTTTTACTACCGAATGTTCACACTGAGCGTATTTTCATCTTTATTGATGAGATTGATAGCCTGCTGAGTTTAAGTTTCCCAATTAACGACTTTTTTGCCTGGATTCGTCAGTGCTATAACCTGCGACCACAGAACTCAAATTTTGATCGCTTAGGATTTGCACTATTTGGTGTAACTAGTCCCTCAGATCTCATTGTTGATAAACGCCGCACGCCCTTTAACCTTGGTAAAGCAATTGAGTTACAAGGCTTTCAACTACATGAAGCCACGCCCCTGCTTCAAGGATTAAAGGAAGTAGTCAGTCAACCACAAGCAATACTGCAACAGGTTATTCATTGGACAGGGGGACAACCGTTTCTCACACAAAAACTCTGTGATTTAATTACCGAACTTGCTTCTCTTACTGCTACAGGAATGATTACCCTGCCTCCAGGTACAGAAGCATTTTGGGTGGAGGAATTAGTGCGAGCGCACATTATTCAAAATTGGCAATCACAAGACGAACCCGAACATCTGCGTACTATAAGAGATCGCCTTCTATTCAATGAACAACAGGCAGGGCGGTTGTTGGGTATTTATCAGCAACTGTTGCAAGCTTCTTCAACAGAAAATGGAGAACTCTTAAAGAATTCTGTCCCAACTGATGATAGTCGAGAACAAACAGAACTGTTATTATCTGGTTTAGTGGAGAAACACAACGGCTATCTCAAAATTAAAAATCCTATCTACCGCCATGTTTTCAATAGTGAATGGGTGGTAAAGCAATTAGACAATCTCCGTCCTTACTCGCAGACATTCAATGCTTGGGTAATCTCAAACTATCAAGATGAATCGCGTCTACTACGAGGACAGGCATTGAGAGATGCCCAAAAATGGTCGCAGGGCAAAAGTCTGAGCGATTTGGATTATCAGTTTTTAGCTGCAAGTACTGAATGCGATCGCATTGAAGTGCAAACGGCATTGGAAGCAGCACGTGCTAAAGAAGTAGAAGCACGACTTATACAAGAGCAAGCACGACTCGTACAAGAGAAAAAGACAGCTAGATTGCAAAGGTTGTTGCTAGTTGGAGTGTCTATTGGGTTGCTCGTCTCTAGCAGTTTGGGGATAGGGAGTTTTGTTCTGTATCGTCAAACCAAGAAAAGCTCAATTCAAGCTAAGAGCAGCGAAATTCGAGCGCTTGTATCTTCTTCTGTTGGACTGTTTGCCTCCAATCGGAGATTAGATGCGCTTGTAGAAGCAATTAAAGCCAAAGACAGACTGCAAAAGCTAGGAATAGCAAACACAAATCTTGCGCCTCTGGTTGAAGATGCACTAAAGCAAGCAGTTTATGGAGCAGATGAATACAACCGTTTTTCGGGTCATACAGCAACTGTTATGGCAGTAGATGTTAGTCCTGACAGTTCTCTAATTGCCTCAGCAAGTATGGATAAAACAATTAAGCTTTGGCGGCGTGATGGTACACCAGTTGCAACTCTCAAAGGTCATACCGCAGCAGTTAAAGCAGTTGCTTTTAGCCCTGTTCGCGTAGCGTACCCGCAGGGGTTTGGTCAGATACTTGCCTCGGCAAGTGAGGATGGTACTATTAAACTTTGGCAGCGCGATGCCAAAAACGCATCGTGGCGCATTTCTAGAACATTCAAAGGTCACACAGCTTCAGTTTGGGGACTAGCGTTTAGTCCGGATGGTCAAACTATTGCCTCTGCTAGTTGGGACACAACGGTGAAAGTCTGGAAGCGAGACGGCACTTTGCTAAGAACGTTTCAAGGTTATAAAGCTGGGTTTTTGGGAGTTGCTTTTAGTCCTGATAGTCAAACCATTGCAGCTGCCAATCTAGACAGGACAGTAAAACTCTGGAGACGAGACATCTCAGGCTGGCAGAATGCCAAAACCCTACAACCTCTCCAAGGGCATACAGGTTGGGTTGTCGGTGTAGCTTTCAGTCCTGATGGTCAAACCATTGCTTCGGCGAGTGAAGATACAACTGTCAAACTTTGGCAGCGAGACAGCACAAATGGCAGTTATCGCCAATATAAAACTCTTAAAGGTCATAGTGCCGGAGTTTCGAGAGTCGCTTTTAGTCCGGATGGTCAGACTATTGCCTCCGCTAGTCTCGACAAAACCATTAAACTTTGGGACATTGATGGTACAGAACACAGAACGCTTAGAGGACATAGTGCATCTGTTTGGGGAGTTACTTTCAGTCCTGACGGCAGCTTTATAGCTTCGGCGGGGGCAGAAAACCTTGTTAGACTTTGGCAGAGTGAAAATCCATTCCAAAAGAGTGTGATAGCTCATAAAGCAGGGATTTGGTCAATAGCGATCGCCTCCGATAGTTCTAGCATCGCCACAGCCAGCCACGAAAACAGTGTTAAATTTTGGAGTCGTCAAGGCAAATTACGGAAAACTTTGACTGAAGAAAGCGTAGTCTTCCAGGTTTCTTTCAGTGAGGATAACAAGTTAATTGCTTTTCCTGGTAATGATGGTACGGTAAAACTCAAGCGGCAAGACAGTAAATTAATTGCTAGTTACAAAAACCCTGATGGCAAAATTACAGGTGCGGTATTGAGTCCCGTTCGCGTAGCGTCCCCGCAGGGGTTTGGTCAAGCGATCGCCATAGCTAATGTTGACCATAATATCCGGATATGGTATAATAATCGTCTTGCACCACAGATTCTTAAAGGACATCAAGCCGAAGTATGGGAAGTTGCATTTAGTCCCGACGGTCGGCTGGTTGCCTCAGCCAGTAACGATGGTACTGTTAAGGTATGGACGCTGGAGGGTAAGTTGCTCAAAACCCTTGTCGGACATTCGGCAGCAGTATGGGTAGTTGCCTTTAGTCCTGACGGTAAAATGGTGGCTTCTGGAAGCGGTGACAATACTATTAAGTTGTGGACACTTGACGGTGAGCCAGCGCCTTCAGCGCTGGCGACTGGGGTAAGCGCAAAGCGCAGGCTCCGCCAACGCGAAGCGTATCCGAAGGATTCACCCCGAAGGGGGAAATTGCTCAAAACATTCAAAGGTCACACAGCTGCGATTTGGGGGGTGGCGTTTAGTCCCGACAGTAAGATACTTGCTTCTGGGAGTGGGGATGGAACCATCAAGCTTTGGAAAGTTGTGAGTCCAGAAGACTCAGCCTCTGGGCAGGAGACAGCGTCTGTGCAGGAGTTTGGTACGGAACTCACGACCCTCAGAGGACATACCGCAGCGATTAGGAAAATTGCTATCAGCCGCGATGGGACTTTGCTCGTCTCAGGGGGTGATGATAACACACTCATTCTGTGGAATTTGCAGCGGATTCTCAATCTAGATGCACTGGCTTATGGTTGCGCTCTGGTGCAAGATTATTTAAAAACTAATATAGGAGTGGAGAAAGGCGAAACTCCTGCACAGTCCCGCAAGGAACGCTCGCTTTGCAATCATCAAGAGAACTATTAGAAATGTTTCCTGACGGCGATGGAGATAGCGTAAGCTTCCTCATGTCATGAATCTTGCTGTTACCAAGCCAGTTAGTAACAGCAAGGTAGTAGAAGCTTGAATGAATTGTCAGTTGCCTTTCTCACATCTTGCACCAAGAAAACTTGATGTCAATAAATAACTCAGTATTAAACTAAAACCCTTAATTTAGCGATAAAAGCTCAAAAAAATAGGTGTCCTTATTGCGTATCTTTTTACATTCCCTGGATTTGTACGGGGAGGTGCAAGATCTGAGCTTTGCTACTGTAAGGGAAGGCAGAAAAGCAAAGGTGACAGCAAGTAGAAAATAAGTTATTTTTCTGAAAACTTTATCAACAGCCTTAAGTTCAACATTAACGTGTGGATCTTCGCTGGTAAAGACAGGCTTGAAGCGAAATAATACTAATGATAGTATTTCTCTTCTTTAATGCCGCATACGTCAGTAAAAGGCAAAGGCGAAAAGTTAACTTTTTATTCTCTTTTTGCCTTTACCTTATTTCTCAATTCCCCTTCTCTTGTTCTCTGCTCCTTAGCTTACAGGAGAAAATAACAGTACTCATCCCAGGACTTGATGAACTGTGCATCAAATTGATTTGTACTCTCTTAATGGATGCAATTCAACAAGCAAAATCTGGACATTCCGGCATACCGACAGCAATGGTTCCAGTAGCAAGCGTGTTTGTGGCAGAAGTTTCTCGGTTAAAGCCTTTAAGTTAGGACTTCAGTACCAATATATGAAATTGCAAGCACAAATTTGGCTTCATCCCAGAGAATATCGTCGTCCCAGCTAAGGCGCAATTAGTAAAAGCTTAAGGAGACTAAAACATGACCGCTTTGGAAATAATAACCAACCCTTTGCAAGCTTTACAAAATTATAGGCAGTCCATCTGGCTCGATTATATCCGGCGCAGCTTGATTAGCAGTGACGTGCAACGCGTAATTGATGAAGATGGGGTGCGAGGGGAACCATTTCAGAAGCGCCTCGGCTTTGGCAAGGAGTTGGACGACCTTACCTGATGATTAAAGTTCCTGCTACACCTGCTGGTATCCCTGCCATTCAAGAACTGATCGGTGAGGGCATCAATGTTAAGAAATTTTTTGTAACTCTGGTTGCGATCAGTTGCATGAGTATCAAACTCAAGTATTTGAGAGGAAATAATTATTATGACTAATGTTTCTCAAACCATCACTCCCACAGACATTAATGCCGATCTTGGTAAAGCCATTGAATTAGTGTTACTCGAGAACAAACAAGTTTTAGAAAAAGTCAATTACCTATCGGTTACCCAACTTGGGCAAGCAATTATGAATGCCCAAAGAATCTTTGTTGCGGGTGAAGGTCGCAGTGGCTTAGTGATTCGTATGTTTGCTATGCGGCTGATGCATTTAGGACGGCAGGTCTATGTCGTAGGTGAAACGATTACTCCGGCAATTCAGCAAGGTGATTTACTGATTGACTTTTCTGGTTCAGGTACCACGGAACACGTTTTGGAGATTGCTCACAAAGCAAAAGAAATTGGCGCTTATATTGCTAGTGTCACAACCCAAAAAGACTCTCCTTTAGCCAAAATTGCTGACTTTTTAATCCAGATTGAAGCCGCAGCGAAACAAGACCATAGCCATCAACAGTCAGAACAATTTAGTGGTTCTTTATTCGAGCAATCCTCCTTGCTTTTATTTGATGCTTTGTTCCACGTTCTATCTCAGAATTTAAATAAAAGTTCTGAAAATCTTTGGGCATTGCATGCCAATCTAGAATAACTAACTCAGTAAATCGCCACAAATAAACGTATTTTTAGTAGTTAGTGCTTAGTGGTCAAGAATAACCAAAAACTAACAACGCACTAGAGTACACCATTTCAATAAACGAGAGGTTGTTTTATGAAGTTACAAGTTTCTGTAGATTTGTTGTCATTAGAGCAAGCAATGAACTTGCTTAAAGATGTTGTTTCTTACGTGGATATCATTGAGGCTGGCACTCCTTTGATTAAGCAAGAAGGACTGAAGGTTGTCGAAACCTTCAAACAATCTTTCCCCGATAAGCTGATTTTTGCAGACATGAAGACGATGGATGCTGGAGGCTTAGAAGCTGAAATGGCATTCAAAGCAGGAGCGGACTTCACCACAATCCTAGCTGTATCGAATGACAGCACGATTGAAGGAGCTGTAGTTGCTGCTCGTAAGTATGGAAAGTACGTCACTGCTGATATGATTTCTGTTTCAGATCGTGTGCAACGTGCACGCAACTTAGAAAGGCTGGGAGTTAATTACTTGGAGCTGCACTGCGGGTTGGACGAGCAGGCTAATCATTTGTGCGCTTCTACTGCAAGTGAACTTGCGGCTCTACGAGGTGCGGTTTCAATCTCTCTCTCGGCTGCAGGGGGTATCAATGAGAAGACGATTCAGGAAGTAGAAGCCGCGGGAGCCGATGTAGCAGCAGTCGGTGCTGCCATCTACAGCGCTAAGTCTCCTGCCGAATCTGCCCGTCGTTTACGGGAGAAGATTAATTCAAAAGGATAACGAGCAGGACACACCTTGAATCCCCTGACTTCTGTCGGGGGAGAGACCAATCTGACACTTAAGGCTATGAACGCAAGAACTCTAATTGTTGAGTTTATAGGAACCTTTGCCTTCATGCTTATTGGTGTCAGCGTAATGGCACAAACCACTAAAAGCACAGCTGGACTAATTGAGATTAAGTAAGTCGGCGCAAATAATCATCACTGGTTTGTAGTAGCGCTTTAGCGCTGTTCGCGCAGCGTGGCGTCAGCCATAGCGCTACTACGAGCCAAATACAGAGATTTTACTTTTCTTTACATAGTTTGGTTTTTTCTTGCCGACTTACTTAGTACTAGAGCGTTGATACAGTAGTCAAAAAGGAGGCATGCATACCCGGTTTCTTTCTATCGGAAAGCTTAATATCTTGTATGTTCAACTTAAAGAAACTGGGTTTTTGATATTTTATCATGTTCGCCTGATCACTCATCATTCCCGCATCTGTTGTTCGCCTGATCACTCATCATTCCCGCATCTGTGCAAAAAGAGTGAAAACCTTTCTCTCACTGCTCCGTGCCCCTTGCGGTCTTAATGATAAGTCTTTAACTGGACACGATATTACTTACCGACGCTGTAGCTCATTCACTGATAAGCACTGTAATGGTCAGTCCTACAGTGCCTATTAGTGGTATGCACCCCAAGCCAACTGTGATGTTTGGGGCTTGGCTAGCTAATACTAAGTTGCATTCAAAAATAGTAACTGAGGCATCGGGAGATGGGGAGAACAATATCACCACACCACCCCATCGCCCAAAGTGTTACGTTTAACCGCAGCTTGGTATAAAGTGCATTACTGTAGGAGAAAAACGATGCAAATTGGTGTAATTGGTCTTGGACGCATGGGTGCTAATACAGCAATGGCACTGGTAGAGAATCCCAGGCTTTTTGAGTATACCGGATATGTACAGGACTCTGGCGAGGGGCGCTGGACAATCATGGCGGCGATTGAAGAAGCCGTCCCTGCTTGATGTACTATCGGCCGCACTCTACGCTCGTTTCCGGGCTCGACAGGAGCATACTTTTGCTGAGAAAGTCCTGTCTTGCCATGCTCTACAAGTTTAGCGGGCACGTTGAGCAACACAGTTAGGGGATAACGTTAGTAAATGTGCAATCCTTGCCACTTGAGTGTTAAACACTGTTGATTGAATACTTCTAAAGTTTTTTGCATCACAAAGTAATGACATGATACAACATGAGTTGATTGGCATTTTTTCCACTCAAACCGAGGCAGAAAATGCTGTACTAGAATTGCAAAAGGCAGGGTTAGACATAAATAAAATCTCGATTTTTAGTAAAGATTTCCAAACCCGTGACTTTTTTAGCTGGAAAGATACTGCAAAGGAAGGAGCAACAGAATATGGGTATTGGGGAACCGTGTTAGGTGCCGTCTTGGGTACGCTAACGGGGACTGAATTCCTATTGATTCCCCCAATTGCTCAGATTATTGTTGCCGGACCAATCTTTGGGTTGCTTTTGGGAGCCGTACAAGGTTTGGCTTTGGGAGTGGCTGTTGGTGCACTAGTAGGAGCTCTAGGCGGTGCACTGTTTGGAGAACTGGAAATTCCCATATACGAAAACGAAATCAAAGCAGGAAAGTTTGCTTTGATGACCAGAGGAACGTCAAAAGAGCGAGAAAAGGCGATACAAGTCCTAAAAGATGCCGGGTACAACATTCATGAGGCAATCGCTGTTTGAGGTTGCACTAGCTCAATAGTGTATCAATATCAGACATTGAGAAATAAAGCCATGACTTTTGTAAAAACGAATTACTTGACTAATGAATTAGACCAACCAACAAATCCCTGTGTGATAGTAATTTTCGGCGCTGCTGGAGACTTAACTAAGCGCAAGCTTATCCCCGCCCTTTACAACTTGGCACGCAGTAACTACCCGTGTTATATCAGGGAGGATTTGACATTGAAAAAATAGTTAGCTGCTCCAGTTCAGGGTGTTTTACTTCCAAGTGACCCTCGTAATTGCTTATCGATTGAAACGCTTAAATCACCTAATGATGCAGGAAGAAAATCATGGTTACTTTCACACTTTGGAGACAATTGCACTGGTCTGAATATGGTGCAGAACTTCTCGGAACTACGTTTAATCTTTTTGTTGGACTCAGTGCAGTTGTCTTCAATTTTGGTAAGGGCTTACCGATGGAGGCTCTCATACCTGACAAAAGTATGCGTTTGCTGATTACAGGGCTGCTATTTGCTGGAAGTGGGTCACTCTTTGCGATTTCACCACTGGGGAAATTGAGTGGCGCTCACCTCAACCCCTCCGTGTCCCTGGCATTTTGGGCACAAGGCAAGATGCATCAACATGACATCATTGGGTACATAATTGCACAATTCTTTGGTGCAATTATTGCTGCTGTGGCGGTGGTAGCTGTTTGGGGAAGCTACGCTACTAGTGTCTGGAATGGTATGACTTTACCAGGGGATAGTTACGCTCTCTGGTATGTATTTCTTGCTGAAGTTAGCATAACCTTTCTGCTGGTGCTGTCTATCTTTATATTTCTAAGCAGTCATCGGCTAATGCGCTGGACACCACTGATGACGTGGCTTTTAGTGGCAACAATAGTCTGGTTAGAAGCACCCATCTCTGGCGCGAGTCTAAGTTCTGCACGCAGTATTGGACCTGCTTTAGTCTCATGGTATTGGAAAGACCAGTGGCTTTATTGCATTGCTCCACCAATGGGGGCAATGTTTGCTGTAGCAGCCTTTCGATTACTCGCTATGGATAAGCGCGAGGTTTTGACAGGCAAACTTTTTCATGTTCCTAATTATCGTTGTATTTTCAAAAACGTCAAAGTAGCACATCGTAAGGAGAAACATTCCGGCTAGACCTGGGTTTGAGTGCGTTAGACATCGTAGACATCATCCCCAAATCGAGAAGGCACCCTTACCAAGAAAGACGGTGGAAAAATGAGGAGGCTAGAGAGTAACGAGTCATTAGACATTTGGTGGAAATGAATTATGCGTTCCCTGAAAACCTTGTAGAGACTAAGCATGTCTGATTTCTACATTCTTTTTCGGAGATGTCTATTGGCATTCATCACACAACAGCAAGCATGACCGAAACAATACAAACTTGTCCAAAAAAGATTAACCCTAGCGATCCCACTTGCTACGTTTTAACCCTCTTTAGTCACTCTGGGAAAAGAAAAATCAGAGCCAATTTTTCAAGTGTAGGTAGAGTAAGCGTTTGGGGGTTTATTTTCTAACAGAATGGCGCAAATCAAGATTTTTGCTAAAAGTTTTATGCTGTAAGGATTATAGATTATTTTCTGTCAAGAGTGATAAAAGAGGGATAGGTATAACGGGGCGCGGGTGCGTACCCCAACCCGTTGAGAATCATCGCTTTTATAACCTGACGACGCATTTATCTACACAAAACGCGCAACCCTTGCCCAACGGGAGAGCAGTCCCCTGGGCGTGGGAAACTCGCCTGCTTTCTCTGTCTCACCAAATCAAGCAGGATTTTTCGTGTTAATTAAAAATTTCTTCTAATAAACTGCTTGATTTGGCTGCCTCCATGATTAATCGTGGAGCGCAGAACGGATAATCGTAAAAGGGTTGGCACTTTCGGTGCAGGTTTTCCCCTCGACCTCGTTCATCTCATCACAGATGCACAGTGGTCAATATCCTGTACCCTTATATCAAACGGTGAAGCTGTCATGCTTCAAAAATACAATGCGAGTGCGATTGCCCTTTCGCCACTGCGCTCTGCGCAATCGTACCTGCGGAATCTGGGACGTAAAGCTATCAAGCAATTAGGTTACTCAGATCTTGCACCTCCCCGTACAAATTCAGGGAATGTAAAAAGATACGCAATAAGGACACCTGATTTTTGTTAGCTTTTATCGCTAAATTAAGGGTTTTAGTTTAATACTGAGTTATTCATTTACATCAATTTTTATTGGTACAAGATATGAGGTAAGCAACACAAGAAAGTTGCTGACAAACGCAAAGATTTCCACTTCAAAACAGCAAAGCAATTGCTGTCAAAAGATGACGTTGTTGTCCATGAAGACCTCGACGTTAAAGGGCTTTCAAAATCTCGATTAGCAAAATCTGTGTATAATGCCGGAGGGCACCCGCTTCCTGTCAACTCTAACCACCAAAGCCGAGAATGCTGGGTTGTTGGTAATAGCGGTGAATGCTTCTGGTACGTCACAAAATTGTTCTAGTTCTGGTACAAAAGTCCCTAAAAAGTTGCATGAACGCTGGCATTCTTGCCAATGCGGTTGTTCACTGGAGCGTGACCATAATGCAGCCATAAATATAAGAAATAGAGCGCTGGGGCATCGCGTTCTTAAAGCTCAGTTAATGTCCGACGGAATAGCCGGAGTCGCTGAGAAGCCTACACAGTATGCGATAGCATGACTTGTAGGAGTATGTCACAAGGTTTGTCTCATGATAGTGTCAATAGGTTTTTGCTACGAGAACGTTATGAGTCTGGCTAAGAACCCAGTAGCGTTGTCCAAAGTGAAACTCAGGTAAATCGTAGGCGATGGTCTTCATAATCGTTCTAATGTACTAAGGTTGGTTATTATTAAGTTTTTCATCTGTGTAAGGTTTTTTCTAATGAAGATCGATAATTTAAGGAAAAACTTAACGTGATTAGGAATGTATTGTTATACCAATTCTGTATGAAGGTGCGCCTTATAAAACCCCCCTGTAGTCCCCCCGAGTTCGCGGGGGGACGGCGTTAGCCGGGGGGGTAAAATACATTGCAGCTTCACGCAGAAACGGTATTACATAACTAGTGCAACAGCGCGGAAATCATTCGTCAGTTAGGTAGAATAGTAGAGAGTTGCATTCAAACAAAAAAATTCCCAGGTCTAAAACCGCAAGGGATTATTATCAGCGTGCGAGAAAAGCAGATTTTAGAAAAAATAGCACGGCATCAGCACAGTTCCCAGCAATTAGTGCGACGCTCTCAAATTATCCTAAAAGCGGGCGATGGTTTAAACAACCAGCAAGTTGCAAGAGTTTTGAGCATTCACCGCGAAACGGTAAGGCAATGGCGTGAGCGGTGATTAGCGGCGGTTGAGCGATTGTTAAGTTTTGAAGCTAAGGCAAATGATCAGCACCTTAAAGTGTCACATATCCTGCAATTATGTCTGACCAAGAGGAATATAAGTATAGGCTGTAAAATATATAACATAAAAATTTGACCTGACATGCCTACAGTCAGGCGATCGCTTCAGACGGGAATAGTTGTGAAAAACTAAAAAAAGAAGTCTGGCGGACGCCTTACCTAAGCTTGACTTTATCCATTTTCCAACAACGCGATCGCATACGCTAAAAGCCTTATGGTACCTAGACTTTGACTTTTTCAATATCAGCAAAATTACTGCTCTAGGAAAAACTTTTTGCCACAAAGCTATAAATACGAGCTACTACCTGAAACTGCACAGACATTTATCTACCTCGCTATGATCCGAATAATAGTAAAGCGATTGGCATAAAATTTGCACCTTCTTAACTTTTCAAACATCCTCTAAGTTCAACCTTAACTCAAAGTTTTTAGCTGGTGATACTTCCCTAAATTGTAAAAAATGCATAAAGAGATGGTTCTCATTGATTTCTAACAGTGCAGTGCAAAGAAGAATGATTAGGATGGCAGCACTTTCACTATCGATGGAAACCCAAGTCAAGTTCTTCATCAAAGTTTTTGGTCTTATCATACAAGCAAAGCAGTTTAGTGGCTCTTTGTGTTACAAAAAAACTCTGGCTGTAGAATAGTAAAACCCATGTACAAGGTGGAGAAAAACTATGAATCAGGGTAATTATGCGTCCCTTGACCAAAATGGAAACTCAACAGTATACAAAAACGCTGTTTTAGATGATGTAAAACTTCAAGATGCTTTAAAAAGCATCAATCCGAAGTTTGGAGATTTTTGTACTCGCGTAGCAGGTGAAGCATGGGGACTTCCGTTAATTGACCAAAAAACCAAGGCATTAATAACAATTGCTGTTGATGTTGCTAATCAGGATCAAGTAGGAACTGGTAGCCCTTTTGCAGCACACGTGAATATGGCTATGCAACAAGGAGCTACACGTGCAGAAATCGAGGAAGTCCTTTTGTTCATGTGCGTTTATGCAGGATTCAATAAGGGTGCAGGGTGCTTTGGTACCCTTAATGATATTCTCGGTCCAACCAAAAAGATAGCAGAATGATTTAGTGCACGACCAAGAGCTTGGACACCAAATCATAAGCTACTCCCGAATCGCCAGCTATATTACCTAATTTTTTAACTGCACGAGGCAAGAGAGGACACACAGATATGAGCGTCCAACTAGCGGCGTGTTTACCACAAGTGAATCATGCAAAAAACACATTTGGCTTAATTCCCTGAACACCTTGCTATATAAAGGTTTCAAAATGTGTTTTCTAGGAGTGAATCACTATAGGTAATCTTAGATCGGGAAGGGAGTAATATGCATCCAAGTTGCATATATGTAAGGTACATTACGCTATCGCTAATGAACCAAGAACCACACACACTTTACTATCTAAAAACAGCCGAGTAAAAAGTTTACATCCATTCGAACAGTACAATTTCTATCAATATCGCTGGGGTTTCAGATGCAAACGCGAACCAACTACTACAAAGAACTATCCGCAGACTATTCAAAGCCAGGGCTGGTTCCCAAAGAGTTAGGAGACAAACTCCTTGAGGACGCTGAAAAATACATTTCTTTTCGTGAAGAAAATTTACCAGATATTACTCCAGAATATACCTTAGCCCAAATAGAACAGGAAAACAAGGAATGGTGGCCTACCCACTGTGAAGCCTTGCGACGAGGGAGGGGAGATATTCTAGCAGGTGAATACGCCACTAATCTAGTATATCTGTGCTCTGATGGACCTTTTTTTGGTAGAGCAGCCGGGACAGAGAGAGAGGCAAATTGGTGGGCAATTATTGCCCAGCCTAATGTATCAATGACTTGGCCTTTCGTTATGTTTCACGGGGAAGTCGTCTACTTTGAATGGAACTGTTTGGATGAGGAAACGAATGAAACAATCGCCAAGGGAAACGTTACCTGGCTCCGACGCGGACACAGAGGCGCATGTTACTTAAAATGCGAACAACTCACATTTTACCGCGATGTGTTTGCACCGAGTACATGGCTGAAGTTGATCCGGCGTTAATAGGAAATCTGGCAAGTCACTAGATAACTGCATTGGCTAAAAAGCTGTCGAAACTAAGTATAAAGGAGAGAGAACACAATGGCATCTACAGCTTCTAAAACTTTGGGAAAAATAGGTGTACTCATTGAGGATCACTTTGATGAAATTGAGTTTCGAGCATTTAATAAGTTTTTCCCT
Organism: Scytonema sp. HK-05; assembly: GCF_963872035.1. Classification (NCBI taxonomy): domain Bacteria; kingdom Bacillati; phylum Cyanobacteriota; class Cyanophyceae; order Nostocales; family Scytonemataceae; genus Scytonema; species Scytonema sp. HK-05. The sequence goes on along the minus strand of NZ_CAWMYC010000013.1, from coordinate 22,210 downwards.
GCAAATGGATACGAGGTAGAGTACATATCCCATCTTTGGAACCAAGAGCAATTGACCTTTAGGGGTATTGAATTAACAGAAGAAGTCACTGTTACGGTAGAAGTGAACGATATTGAGCCTACCGATTATGAAGGCATTATTCTCATCGGTGCATATGCTATGGATCGTCTTCGCTATCAAGAGCATCTTAAAAAGGGTCAACCTAATCAATCTCCAGCTGTCAAATTTCTCCGCAAAGCTGTAAAGGCTATGGATGCTGGCAGATTAAAAATTGGTACTATCTGTCATAGTCTTTGGCTGTTTTGTGCTGATCCAGAACTGCTTAAGAATCGTGAGGTTACTTGTGCCCATAACATCCTTTGTGATGTCCAAAACGCCGGAGGCATCATTATCTTCGATGGTGATGGAACTAAGAACATACATATTGATGACAATCTCATCACAGCAAAACATCCTAATGTAGTCACTGACTTCATGGAAGTCTTCTTAAAGGCTATTAACGAGCAGAAACTACAGGTAGTTACCAGGTAAAAAACCAGGATTAAAGAACCGAGTCTTTCATGTGGGAAAGAAAAACCCTGCTACCTCCTGAGCAGTCCTGTTGGATTGTCTGTGGCTACGTTAACGCTACTAGCCACATTCAGATACTTCGGATCGCAAATATTCCCAATTGGTACTTTGAGCGAGTTATTTTCCCAGAACAACGTTTTTGGTTTGAAGCACCGCCCGACGCCCAGCTGGAAATTCACACGAGCATGATGGTCAGTGCAATTCTCTCAGATAAAATTCCGTGCAACCTTTTACGTATCAACTAATTGTGAGTCAATTACCAATTGACGCTCCAAAATAACAAGAGGGGCAAAATGATTAAAACACTTCAATATCAAGCAAAATCAGCTACAACAAAGTACCAAGTAGAAGTAGGACGTTCATATCCTTTAGGTGCAAACCCTGATAAAGATGGAGTCAACTTCTCAATCTTTTCCGAGCATGCCACATCTGTAGAATTGTTGTTGTTTGAGCAACCTAATGACCCAGAACCCATACAAATTATTCAGTTAGACCCAAAGCTCAATAAAACGTTCTTCTTGTGGCATATTTACGTAAGAGACTTAAAACCCGGCGCTGCTTACGCTTATCGCATTGATGGTCCTCAGAATTTACACGGGAAAGGATACCGCTTTGACAAAAACAAAGTACTGATTGATCCCTATGCTAAGGGAAACAGTAATAAACTTTGGAAGCGCACTGATGCTTTAGGGTCAAAAGATAACTTGACTACCTCAATGCGTAGTGTAGTTATCGATATATCGAATTATGACTGGGAAGGCGATCGCCCTCTAAACCGACCCATGAATGAAAGTATCGTTTATGAGTTGCATGTTCGTGGATTTACTAAATCACCTTCCTCTGGCTGCAAATCTCCCGGTACTTTTGCTGGAGTTATCGAGAAGATTCCTTACTTACAAGAGCTAGGAGTCACTGCTGTTGAATTATTACCAATATTTGACTTTGATGAAACGGAACTTCTTCGAGAAGTCAATGGTAAACAACTGAAAGACTACTGGGGATATAACCCGCACAGCTATTTTGCCCCAGAAACCTCGTATTCTGCTTCTCCTAGTGAGAAAGACCCAATCACGGAGTTTCGGGATATGGTCAAGGCATTACATAATGTGGGAATTGAGGTCATCCTAGATGTGGTCTTTAACCACACGAGTGAGGGAAACCATCAAGGTCCTACTATTAACTTTAAGGGTCTTAGCAATAGCATATTCTATCACCTAGTGCCCTTCGACAAGCAGTACTACATGGACTACTCTGGGTGCGGAAACACTATCAACTGCAACCATCCTTTAGTACAGAAGTTGATTGTAGATTGCCTGGAATTTTGGGTGAAAGAGATGCACGTTGATGGCTTCCGGTTTGATGAAGCCTCAATCCTATCCCGTGACCAAAACGGAGTTCCGATGGTTCATCCACCGGTAGTATGGCAAATTGAAACATCCGAAATTTTAGCTGAGACAAAAATCATTGCTGAAGCTTGGGATGCTGCTGGACTGTATCAAATTGGCTACTTCCCAGGATATCGTTGGGCGGAATGGAACGGACGCTTCCGAGACGACGTTCGGCGCTTTATCAAGGGAGATCCAGGACTGGTTGGGGCAGTTGCTTGGCGCATTTCCGGAAGTGCCGACCTTTACCAAGCAAGCGGACATTTACCAATTAACAGTGTAAACTTCATCACTTGCCATGATGGATTTACTCTCAATGATTTAGTTTCTTACAACTATAAGCACAATGAAGCCAATGGTGAGGACAACCGGGATGGAATAAATGACAATTTGAGCTGGAATTGTGGTCTTGAAGGAGAGACTGATAATCTAGAAATCGATGCATTGCGTCGGCGACAGATTAAGAATTTCGCAGCCATTCTCATGCTATCCCAAGGTGTACCAATGTTTGTGGCAGGTGATGAAATCAGGCGTACTCAAAAGGGCAACAACAACGCCTACTGCCAGGATAACGAGATTAGTTGGTTTGATTGGAATCTTGTGGAGAAGAACACTGATATATTCAGGTTCTTCAAACTGATGATTAATTTCCGTAAGTGCTATTGTCACCCAACATTACGCCGCCGCCACTTCTTCAACGGCGAAGTTAACGAGCGCGGTTTAGCGGACATCTCTTGGCATAGCTTAAATTTGTTCAAACCGGATTGGGATAACCCTGATGCCAGAGTTCTCGCTTTTACATTAGCAGACTTTGATGGAGGAGCAGATATTCACGTCATGCTTAATATGTACTGGGATACTCTCAAATTTGAAATTCCTTCTATTGCTGTTAGGAAATGGTACAAAGTCGTAGACACTGCCCAGCCTTCCCCTATGGATATTCTAGAACCGGGACAAGAGACTTTAATTTCAGAGGATGGCTGTTTTGTTCAAGGTCGTAGCATTGTTGTTCTCATTTCAAAGTAGTTTTCCAGTTAGTAACTAGGCGTAAATAAACATAACTAGAAGGACTGTTAGTTGTTAAGTGGTAGTTGTTAAAAGCAATTAACAACTCACCACTAACTACTAACTACTAATTAGGGTAAATACGTTAACTTATGCCGAGTTACTGAATCAATATTACATTTTTGGAGATAATCCAATGAATAACATTACCTTCCCGTTCTCAGATTTAATTGCTGGATATGTTACCACTTTTGATGAAAAGAAGGGAGCTTTTGGAACTTTCAATCTTAAAACGTCTGATGGAAGGGAGTTTGAGGTAGCACTGACCTCAATGACTTATGCTGAGCTAGTGCGGAATCTAGGAGAGCCTTATTATGATTGCACTGTTCAAATGAGAACAATGTTGGTAAGCGATCGCTACCTTTTCGCGTATGGCACTTTCTTTCCTGAGGCTGGCGAGCATAAGTTTGAAGCCAAACATATCGTTTTCCTTGGCAAGACGGAAAGTGAGTATGTATTTGAAAAGCAAGACTGGTGGGTCAATCAAGTACGAAACCTTGCCAATTTTTACCTAAAAGCGCAGTTTGAAGATGGAGAAATTGACTATCGGAATTATCGCACCAATGTTGGTTTAGTTGGTACAAAAGAAATAAGCAATCGTCAAGAAACTGACACGATTTCACGCTTAGTTTACGGTTTTGCTACAGCCTACCTGATGACTGGGGATGACCGTTACCTAGAGGCTGCCGAAAAAGGCACCGAATATCTGCGTGAACACATGCGCTTTCTAGATGAGAGCGAAGGAATTTGCTATTGGTATCACGCAATTGATGTGAAGCCAGATGGTACTGAGCAGAAAATATTTTCCTCAGAATTTGGGGATGACTATGACGCTATTCCAGCTTATGAGCAGATTTATGCACTAGCTGGTCCCACCCAAACTTACCGGGTGACAGGCGATCCACGTATCATGAACGACATTGAATTAACCGTAAATCTGTTCAAAAGCTATTTTCAAGATAAAACGGACAAAGGAGGATTTTTCTCACACATCGATCCAATTACTCTCAGCCCCTATAGTGATACCTTGGGTCATAATCGGGCGAAAAAGAATTGGAACTCGGTAGGTGACCATGCCCCAGCGTACCTGATCAATCTTTGGCTAGCAACTGGTAAGGATGAATACGCTGATTTCCTTGAGTACACCTTTGACACGATTGAAAAGCATTTCCCAGATTACGATCATAGTCCGTTTGTTCAAGAGCGTTTTTATGAAAATTGGAGCCATGACACAACATGGGGATGGCAACAGAACCGAGCAGTTGTGGGTCACAACCTCAAAATCGCCTGGAATCTAATGCGGATGAACCACCTGAAACCAAAAGAAAAGTATGTTGCTCTAGCTGAAAAAATTGCAGACATCATGCCTGCGGTTGGCAGTGACCAACAGCGTGGAGGGTGGTACGATGTGGTAGAGCGCATCTTAGAACAGGGGCAAAAAGTACACCGCTTTGTCTGGCACGACCGAAAAGCTTGGTGGCAGCAGGAACAAGCCATATTAGCCTACCTCATCTTGGCTGGCTCACTTGATAAGTCTCAGTATCAAAAATTAGCACGTGAATCGTCAGCTTTTTATAACTCTTGGTTCCTGGATTACGCATCTGGGGGTGTCTACTTCAATGTTTTGGCAAATGGAATTCCCTACTTGCTAGGAACTGAGAGGGGAAAGGGTAGTCACTCCATGAGTGGTTACCACTCGTTTGAACTGGCGTACTTGGCTTGTGTTTATACTAACCTGCTGCTTACTAAGAAGCCAATGGATTTGTATTTCAAGCCAAAACAAGGAGGTTTCAAAGATAATATCCTGCGGGTTCAGCCAGATATTTTACCCCCTGGCAGCGTGTACATTAGCGAAGTATGGATTAATGGGCAATCGTATTCCGACTTTGATGCCGAAAACCTGACAATCAAACTGCCATCTACTCAGGACGAACTAAAAGTTAGAGTTCGAGTTATTCCCACTCAAGTATTTTTCAATGCAACCTTGTTAGAAGTCACCGAAGGTACTGCCAAAATATCTTTAAGCGGCTTACTAGATGCCAATGCTGTAAAGCTGTTTGAGGAAGAGTTGGAGAAAGCAACAGCCCAGTCAATCAACCGCTTGGTCTTGCTACTACAGGATTTGAAATGTATAAGCGCGGCTGGTCTCCGGTATCTGATTTTCACCAAGCAAAAACTGGGTAGCAATATTGATATCTATGTAGTTGGCGCTAGTGAGCATGTCTTGGATTTTCTGAGGAAGGGCGCATTCTGTGAGGGTGTCACTGTTTTGGAGCAGTATGACACTGTTGAAATGGCCATAGTGTAAATAAGGTCAACAGCCTCTTAAGTTTGTTATTCAAGCTCCTAAGAAACACATTTTGTGACCCTTATTTACTAAGGTTTTCAGCAAATTGTGTTTCTTTCATATTTCACTTGCGGCGTACTGCTAGGAGCGAGATTCACCTAGAACACTCGAGAGGAATCCAAATACATGGCGACTAGAGAAGAAAATTGTGTCTTTTGCTAAATGTTGCTTCAAGCAGCATTTTTAACGAACTTATGGCTAAACCTGTAATACTGATATTGGACGACGATTCGGAAGTTTTGCAAGCACTCGAACACGACTTACGAAGTGAATACGGCAACCGCTTCCGATTGCTGCGAGCAAACTCAGCTTTGATGGCCTTAGAGGTGCTAAAAAAGTTGAAATTGCGTAACGATTCAGCAGCACTGTTCCTTGTAGACCAGCGAATGCCACAGATGACTGGTGTGGAGTTCCTAGAACAGGCAATGGAAATCTTTCCAACGACCAAACGTGTCTTGCTCACGGCTTATGCAGACACGAATGCGGCTATTCATGCCATTAACAAAGCAAAGATTGATTATTACCTGTTGAAGCCCTGGAACCCCCCTCAAGAGCGTTTATATCCCATGCTTAACGATTTGCTTGAGGTTTGGCAGGCTTCTTTCCGCCCACCGTTTGAAGGTGTTCGCGTTATTGGTTCCCGTTGGTCGCCTAAATTGCATCAAGCCAAAGATTTCTTAGCTCGCAATCATATTCCTTACCAGTGGCTAAACATTGAGTCAGAGGAGGCACATAGCCTAATTAGTTACACTAACTGTGATATTAAACAGCTGCCGGTAGTCCTGTTCTCGGACGGCTCACATCTTGTGGAGCCAACAAATATCCAAATTGCTGAGAAAATAGGACTAAAAACACGCCCCAAAATGCCGTTTTACGATTTAGTTATTGTGGGTGCTGGTCCGGCTGGTCTAGCGGCAGCTGTTTATGGGGCATCTGAGGGACTTCGCACAGTGTTGATTGAACGAGAGGCTCCAGGAGGACAGGCGGGAACCAGTTCTCGAATCGAGAATTATCTCGGTTTTCCAAGTGGTCTCACTGGCGGTGATTTAGCTCAGCGTGCTGTCGCACAGGCTCAGAAGTTTAGAACAGAAATTCTCTCTCCGCAAGAAGTTACTGATGTTCGTTTGCACAACCAATATCGGTTCATAACCCTAGCAGACGGTTCGGAACTCAGTACTCACACGTTGATTATTGCAACTGGCGTATCTTATCGCAAGCTCAACGTGCCTGGAAGTGAAAGGTTGACAGGTGCAGGGGTGTACTATGGAGCTGCAATCACCGAAGCGCTTAGCTGCCAAGGGGAAGACGTCTTTGTTATTGGTGCAGGCAATTCGGCTGGACAAGCTGCTATGTACCTCTCTAAGTACGCAGGCTCTGTTACCATTGTTGCACGCGGGGACTCACTCAAGAAAAGTATGTCTCAGTACCTGATTGAGCAGATTGAGGAGACTGAGAATATTGCAGTAAAGCTATCAACTCAGGTTATTGAATTGTTGGGCAAAGAGAAGCTGGAGGCTGTAGCCTTTTCTAATTTAATAACTGATGAAGTCGAAATTCTTCCCACCAATGCTCTATTCAACTTTATTGGTGCAAAACCGCATACTGACTGGTTGGAAAGCGTTGTAGAGCGTGATGAACATGGATTCATTTTCACTGGAGTTAACACATTACGAAACTGGATGCCTCCGAAAGGATGGACATTAGAACGCAGTCCTTTTTTTCTTGAGACTAGCGTGCCAGGTATTTTCGCCATTGGTGATGTGCGTCATCAGTCAGTGAAACGAGTCGCTTCGGCGGTCGGCGAAGGAGCGATCGCCGTTCAATTAGTCCACCAATATCTTGCATCTTTATAGCAACATTCCAGGTTGTCGCCATGCTTGAAAAATTGCGTAAGGTATCGGTTTTTGAAAACTTAACTGAGAATGAGCTTGAGTGCTTCCTAAACGGTACTGAATTATGGCTGAATCCAGGAGACATACTGTTTCAGCAAGGAGATCCTGTAGAGTACTTCTATGTAGTATTTGAAGGAGCCATCCAGCTTTCACGAGAGATTGTTAACCAAAAAATTGTATTGGCTACATACGGTACTGGTATGTTCTTTGGTGAAGTCCCTCTCCTTGCAGGTACGCTTCACCTTGCCAGTGGGCAAGCAGTGCGTAGAAGCCATATGTATTGTCTGCACGAGAATGATTTTTGGCAAATGATTACCATATGCCCCTCAGTTAGAAAAATTGTTCTCGGTCACATGGCAAGCCGAATGGAAGAGTTACAATTGTTATCTCAGCAACACGAAAAGCTTGTTGCTTTAGGTACATTGTCCGCAGGTCTTGCCCATGAATTAAATAATCCAGTATCAGCAGCACATAGAGCCGCAGGACAGTTGCACGATACAATTAAATCGTTGGATTCTGTTACACTGAGATTTATTGAGCAATATCTTACGCCAACTCAACTAGAGTACCTTTTGGCTCTCAGACAAGTTGCCATTGAACACGCTGCTAAACTCAACCTTTGCGACCCTTTGGTTCAGAGTGATTGGGAAGATGAACTAGCGCATTGGTTGGAGTTACATGGTGTTGCCAATGGGTGGAAACTCGCTCCTACTCTCGTTGCCGGTGGATTTAACACTCTCAAGTTAGAAGTCATTAGTGAGCATTTAGCAGCTAATACACTTATCGATGTGCTGACTTGGCTCGAGACAACGCTGACTATAGCAGGGCTATTGAAGACGCTGGAGCAGGGTACTGCTCGCGTTTCCGAAATAGTCAAGGCTATTAAGGAATACTCGTACATGGATCGGGCTTCCGTGCTGAAGGTAGATCTGCACGAAGGTCTCGAAAATACCCTGACTATTTTGCGTTATAAGTTGAGAAAGCATAATATCGTGGTGATTCGCGAGTATGAAGAAAACCTGCCGTGCATTCTCGCTCATGGAAGTGCACTAAATCAGGTCTGGACGAATCTTATTGACAACGCCATAGATGCCTTAGGTGAACAAGGTACAATTTGGGTGCGTACTTCCAAAGACAAAGATTATGTTGTTGTGGATATTGTAGACAACGGACCAGGAATCCCCTCTGAGATTCAGTCTCGAATTTTTGAGCCGTTTTTTACAACTAAGGAGGTCGGTTCAGGGACGGGGTTAGGTCTGGAGATTTCGTATCGAATTGTAGTGACTCAGCATAACGGAGACATTCGCTGCTTTTCTAAACCAGGTCAGACATGCTTTCAGGTGCGTCTGCCCATCAACAATTCTTAAACTCTTAAGAAACACATTCTCAAACCCTTATATAGCATGCTTTTTAAGCAATCAAGGAAAATGTGTTTCTTTCATACGTAACGGGAGCGATTGCCCAAGGGGCACTGCGCGGGAGCGCAATCGCCGCGCTGGTAAGAGGCTCACATCTTGCACTAAGAAAAATTGATGGTATTTGATCACTCTGTGAATAAAGCGCGTGTTATCTCTTGATTAACTGTTACCCCACATTAAGGTGAGTATATGCAGCCCGAACCAAAAGTAAACATTTTGATGGTGGACGACGAGCCGAAAAATTTGCTGGCCTTGGAGGCGATACTGGACAGCCTACGTCAGAATCTGGTAAAGGCTAATTCGGGTGCGGAAGCTTTAAGATGTCTTTTGAATCAAGATTTTGCCTTAATTTTGCTCGACGTCCAGATGCCAGAAATGAATGGTTTTGAGACGGCAAAGTTAATTCGAGAACGAGAGCGATCGCGCTATATCCCGATCATTTTCCTGACAGGGTTCAGCGGAAGTGACAATATGGTGTTCAAAGGTTATTCTCTTGGAGCGGTGGACTACTTGCTCAAGCCGATTTCGCCAGAAATACTAACATCTAAAGTCACGGTATTTGTCGAGTTGTTTAAGAAAACAGAAGAGGTGAAACGACAAGCGGCACAAATCAAGGTCCAAGAGCTTCAGATGTTATCTCAACAACACGAAAAGCTTGTAGCTTTAGGTAAACTGGCTGCTGGACTTGCCCATGAGCTGAATAATCCAGCAACAGCAGCACGTCGAGCTACAGGACATTTGTGCCATAAAATGGAGGTTCTACAGACTTTCGCGGTTAGATGTATTGAGCAACACCTCACGCCGATTCAACTTGAGCGTATATTGGATCTAAAGCGTGATGCCTTTGAGCACGCTGCTAGGCTCAAGCATTTGGATTCCTTAGCTCTGATTGATTTGGAAGATGAATTAACGGGCTGGCTGCAGTCACATGGCATTACCGATGGGTGGAGACTTGCTCCTACCCTGGTTGCGGGTGGACTTAACACTCTCACGTTAGAAGCAATTAGCTCACAAGTAGCGACCAATACGCTGAAAGATGTACTGACTTGGTTAGAAACAACGCTAACTACTGCAAGTGTGGTAAATGTGCTTGAGCAGAGCACTGATCGCATCTTTGAAATAGTCAAAGCTGTCAAAGCGTACTCGTATATGGATCGGGAACCCCTACAGAATGTAGATTTGCATGAAGGTCTCGACAATACGCTCACTATTTTAGGCTACAAGCTAAAATCGCACAGTATCATAGTGATGCGTGAGTACTTGCAAAACCTTCCACACATTTCAGCCCACGGGAGTGCATTGAATCAGGTATGGACAAATCTGATTGACAACGCCATTGATGCCGTGGGCAGCGGAGGTAAGGTTTGGGTGCGTACATCAAGTGAGAAAAATTACGTTGCAATAGAGATTGCTGATAATGGACCTGGCATTCCCCTTGAGATTCAGTCACGGATCTTTGAGCCGTTTTTTACGACAAAACAGGTTGGTGCAGGGACAGGGTTAGGTCTAGAAATTGCCTATCGGATTGTAGTGGGTCAGCATAACGGAGACATTCGCTGCTTTTCTGAACCAGGCGAGACACGCTTTCAGGTGCGTCTGCCCATCAATCATTCTTGAACAGGAAAAAAGGTTGTCACACAAAAAGTGGAAAACATTTTAAAGAAGGAAGCTACTCAAGAGATTCAAAAACTCGCTTCTTTACGTGGTGGTGATGAAGCCGCTTTGTCCTCTCCCCAAGTGACTATTCGTAAACGGTTGCCGTGGTTGCTAGCAAACATTGGTTTATATATTGGTGCTGCCAGTGCGATCGCACTTTTTCAAAACGTTATTTCACTGGTTCCTGTACTAGCGGTAATTATGCCGATTCTGTCTAATACCAGTGGTAATGTTGCTATCCAGGCTTTCTCAGTGACAGTCCGAGGATTAAGCGTAGGTGAAGTGACACCCCAAGATACTTTGAAAATTCTGCGTAAGGAGATTTTAGCAGGGTTAGGTACAGCTACAGCATTAGGGATATCTTTCAGCATCCTTTGCTTAATTTGGTTTACTCCTAGTGAGCGATGGGTAGGGTTAGTTGCAGCAACAGCAATGGCTATTAATGTGCTAATAGCAGCTATACTAGGAGCATTAGTACCAATAGGATTGAAGCAATTAAACCTTGATCCAGCACTCATTAGTGGAGCGTTATTAACTACAATGCTGGATGCCGTAAGTTTTATAAGCTTCTTATCACTCATTTCAGTTGTATTGGGATAAATATCATTTGAAGGATGGACTGATACCAATTCTCAAAGTTAGAGAATACATCAACTTTTTTAAAGATACTGGAATCGCTTGACTTTTTGGTTGGATTCTTGGGGTTGAACTTAGTTTTCTTATATCTTGCACCTAGTTCAAAAACCAGGTTTTTTGCCAATCATATAACTAAAAAAGCCTTGATTTTTCGTTGAAAAAAGCGATTTTTTTGTATTATTGAAAGTGACAAAAAACATAAATAAATGTTACTAATAGTTTAAAAAAATAATTTTTTAGGCAAAAAAAATTGTAATTTAGAAAAATTTTATGACAAATCCAAGCGCTACAAATCAAACTGTACATAAACCCGTACAAGATGTCTCTTTCAAAGATTGGGTTGGAGTGTCTGCAACACTTTTGGGTGCGTTTATGGCAGTGTTAGATATCCAAATTACTAATGCTTCATTAAACGATATTACGGGTGCTTTGGGTGCAAGTTTAGATGAGGGTGCTTGGATTTCTACTGCTTATTTAGTTGCCGAAATTGTTGTTATTCCCCTCACTGGTTGGTTAGCACAAGTATTCTCTGTACGGCGTTATTTGCTTTACAATGCAGCACTATTTATTTGCTTTTCCGTTGCCTGCGCTTTTGCTACCAACCTACCGATGATGATGCTGTTTCGTGCTGGACAAGGATTTACCGGAGGTGTACTGATTCCGATGGCATTTACTGTCATTTTAATGACTCTACCACCACCAAAACAACCTGTAGGGATGGCTTTGTTTGGACTCTCTGCAACTCTTGCTCCATCACTTGGTCCAACGGTTGGCGGTTGGCTGACAGATAGTTATAGTTGGCAGTATATTTTTTATCTTAATGTGCTACCGGGACTAATGCTGCTGGCAGGGGTTTGGTATGCTTTACCACAGAGATCAATGCAATTAGAGTTACTTAAAAAAGGTGATTGGCTCGGTATTGCAATGATGGCGATTGGGCTTGCTTCTTTAGAATTTTTCTTGGAAGAAGGTAACCGCAAAGATTGGTTAGGTTCGGAAGAAATTCAACATGCGGCGATTCTCGCTGGTATTACACTACCGATTTTTGTCATTATCCAGTTTATCAAGAAGCAACCTTTACTGAATTTGCGGCTGTTGGGAAGACGAAATTTCTTAATTTCTATTTTGACGACAACGGGTTTGGGAATGGGGCTGTATGGTTCCACGTTCATCTTGCCGCTATATTTAGCACAAATCCAAGGCTATAACGCCATGCAAATTGGGGAAACTATTATGTGGGCAGGGATGCCGCAGTTATTTATTACACCGTTTGTCCCCAAGTTAATGAAGCGGTTTGATTTACGGTTGTTGGTAGCGGTAGGATTTACACTGTTTGGGGTAAGTTGTTTTATGAACACCACCATGTCGCAGAACACTGGTTATCTACAACTTATTCCCGCGCAAATAGTACGCGCTTTTGGACAACCATTGGTAATGACTCCCCTTTCGAGTTTTGCAACTGCTGGAATTGAACCTAAACAAATTGGTTCGGCTTCTGCTATCTATAATATGGCACGTAACTTAGGTGGTTCGATTGGGATTGCGACTTTAGGAACTTTACAATCGGTACGCGAACGCTTTCATTCAAATCGTCTGGTTGATGCTATTTCTTTATCGAACCCAATGACACGCGATCGCATTGACCAAATGACTCAGATGTTTCTACAGCATACTAATGATGCAACGCAAGCACAAAATCAAGCCTACGCTTTGATAGATAAAATGGTACGGCGGGAAGCTAATATAATGGCATTTAATGATTGTTTTTTCTTTATGGGTTGCGTATTATTTCTTAGCGCTTTTTTAGTGTTGTTTTTCCAAAAAGTTAAACCAGGTGCAGGAGGTGCTGCTCATTAAGTCGCTTATTCAATCAGAATTAAGAGTCTGTTTTATCCATTATTTGGTAAAAGATTATGATGTTAGTACTTTTGATTTCTACTCTTGGTTTATTAACTCAAATTTTAGTTTTAGTATTTTTCAATTCTCAAACACCTCGGTTTAACCGACCCTGCCCAACTTGTGGCTATCGGATACCACCTTTAGACCATCCACCAGCTTTTTATGATTGTCCAGAATGTCAACGTCTATTTAAATCAATTTAACTAAACTTTTCGCTCCTTGTTGATCATTAGTTCCAAACCTACTGAGGTGATCGATGCAGTCTCCTAAATCTTCTCCTACGCCTGCTGTTACAGCAGTGACACAACAGAACGGTCGTGTAGAACCTAGCAGCAATCCGATACAAGTCGAGCAAGCGGTGGTCATTCCCGAACATCCCCCTGCTGATTCATCACGGCTACCCCCTCCTAAACAATCCTTCCATCTTCCAGTGCGAAAACTTATTTTAATCGGAAGTCTTGGTTTAGGAATTGTTGCCGGTGCCATCTACGGTTATCACTGGTGGCAGTATGCCCAAATCCATCAGGAAACCGATGATGCTTACATCACCGCAGACATTCATCCAGTGAATGCACGTATCGCTGGCACCGTTGTGCAAGTGGCTGTGGATGACAACCAGGTAGTGAAGTCAGGTACCGTATTGGTCAAACTCGATCCCCGCGACTATCAGGTGAACTTAGAGCAAGCCCAAGCCGCTTTGGCAGTGGCGAAAGAACAGTCTAATGTGGCGCAGGCAAACATTCACGTTACTTCCACTAATGCCGCAGGGCAAACTACTCAGGCTCAGGGCAATATCGATGCGGCGAGTGCCAGTATCGCCACCGCTCAAGCTGCTTTGAGCGAAGCCCAGGCAGGAGTTCCAGCAAGCCAATCCCAACTTGCGGCGGTGGAAGCTAATCTGGTCAAAGCCAAGCTTGACTATGATCGCTACAATAAGCTTTCCAAGGAAGGGGCGGTGCCCCGTAACCAATTTGATGCGGCAAAAGCTACCTACGATGCCCTCGTGGCTCAACGCAATGCCGCTCAAGAACAAGTACGACAGGCTCAGGCACGGGTGGCTCAAGCCCAGGAAAATCTCCGGAACGCCAAAGCAAAGCTTGCTTCCACTCGCGGCACTTTGCAGCAGGCAAACGCGACAAAGCAGCAAACTGAAGTCAATCAACGGCAGTATAAAGCGGCGATCGCCGCCATTGATCAAGCCAAATCCCAAGTCGATAACGCGCAACTCCAGTTGTCTTACACTACCATTATGGCACCCACTGCAGGTATTGTCGGCAACAAAACGGTGCAAGCAGGACAACGCGTCCAGCCTGGACAAACGCTAATGTCTGTGGTGTCGCAAAAGCCTTGGATTGTTGCCAATTTCAAAGAAACGCAACTCGGTCGGATGAAGTCAGGCCAGCAGGTTGAAATCAAAATTGATGCCTTCCCAAATCGTCTATTCAAAGGCACAGTCAATAGTTTATCCCCCGCATCGGGCGCAAAATTCGCCCTCTTACCACCCGATAATGCCACCGGAAATTTCACCAAAATTGTGCAGCGCCTGCCGGTCAAAGTTGTATTCGATTCCGATAGCATTCGCGGTTACGAATCGCAGATTGCTCCCGGTATGTCTGTAATTGTGAATGTGGAAACACGTTGAGGAAAGCTTAGAAGTCGGTAAACTCTGAAGAAACACGGGGTGTGGGGGTGTAAGGGGTGTGGAGTGTAGGCGGGTTTCACGAAAATTACTCAAACAGAACTGCCTTTGCGGCGGGCGCGGTTTTATTAGAAAAGGTAGCTGGTTATTTTGTATAAAAGACCGCGTCCCCTGCAACCATGCATTGCGGGTTTTCTATGAATGGATAATATCAAGTTCGGATCATTAGTTATCATTGCAGTCCTCGCGTTACCCCTCCCCAACCCTCCCCTTGGCAAGGGGAGGGTGCGCGACAGCGCGGGTGGGGTGTTTCGGGATTTATAAGTGATTAAGCGAACTTGATATAAGGGGTCCGCCTGCTTGAGCTTTCCTCAATTCAGAGGAAGAGTATTTCTTTCATAGCAGGTTGGGTTCGCTTTGGCTACGCCTCTCGAAGAGAAGCGCCTCGAAAAAAAGAGAATTTTATGCAATGCCCGTATTGAAGTATAAAGGATAAAGCTTTTAACTTTTAAAACAGATGTAGAGATGCAAATATTTGCATCTCTACAAAACCGAGACTTCTGTCTTTTAATGCAAGACTATGAGTAGATTTAACTACGATTTTATCTAGCTTAGTTATTGATTTTGTGGAATTTTGTGAATGTATGCTAAAAGCACTAGACTAGGCAACATTGTCAAACATAAGATTGAGTATTTTGTCCTGTGTTTGATTGGTTGCACCTAGACTTGTAATCAGTTCTGCTACTGTGGAAGTTCTCTGTCCTGCTAAGGTCAATTCGCTATTGTACACAAAAGTGTAAGTACCCCGTTCTGGAAAAGTAGCAAAGTGCTTTATATACTTTTTCTGGTCTTTTACTACAGCAGCATATGCCTGTGAATCAAAGAACTTTTCCATGTCTATCCAATTCTTAAAGGCAATTTCAAACGCTGCTTGATATTGCTTTTCTAATGGTTCGTAATGAGATACTCCGGGGGCTGGTGGGAGGGAATTGTCATGTGCTTCAAGGAGATGCAGTTTAAACTTAAGAACTAAATCGCTTTTTACAAAAAATTGAGCAAATCTATCCACCATGTATTTCCGAAAATCATTTACAGTTATGGTATCTGTTTTTCTGACCATAACGTGGAACTTTCTTACATCCAAATTCCCTATTGGAGCACCATTTTGTATCGTATCAACATACGTTTTAGAATTGCCATTATTCGTTACGTATATAACGGCTTTACTAACAAAGTTTTGCTGGTCAGAATCTAGAATAGCAGCAGCATTAATCCAAGTTTGGCAGTCATCTTCTGATAAAAACGTCAATTCTGCTATTCCATCGAACTGGTCTTCTTCCGGAGTTTCATATTCTATTCCATCAATACTTGGCCAAATACCATCCCTATTATGTGTAACGTGATACTGCCAATATTGGTACTGACCTGGTAACCGTGCACTTACTGGGCCATGAACATTTTTCCAGTAGCTATCGAATGTATGTAAATCTATTTCCTTTCTCTTTTTGATAAGTATGTATAATACTATTTTCACATCTTGATCGCGTGTTGAGTAATCGACCTTTGCCATAGTTCTTCTCCTAATACTATGAAAATTGTTCTGGCTGCAAAGAGTTGCTAAACCGTAGACTCAGCCAAATATCGGATTGATATCCATAAAAATTTGCAGTTGTTGGATTAAGTCACCCTTAAATCGAAAGACATCCATTACGGGAAGTGTCACGGTAGTGCCGTCTTGACGGTAGTAGGTGGCTTCCATATCCAGGAACACCACATCTCCAATCTCCCACTTTTGCTTGATGTCGTGATATATACTCTTTACTTGTTGACAAAAATCAACCAAAGAGTCTCTAATGGCTTTACGTCCAACTAAAGTATCTAAGTTGCCTAACCGGAAGTGTACATCTTCAGTCAAGTATGTAACATATTTGTCAGATGCTTGTATTGGAGCATCAGGTCCAGACTCAAACGCGTCAAACAGGCGCTTAATGATTTCTGTTTTAGCTGATGTTGCTACTAAATTTGACATTGAGTACCTCGTAATTAAGAAGGTAAATTTAGTTTGTCTATTTTAAAACTTTTTAACCAGTGAAGTTCATAATTTTAAGAATAAACTTATGAACGCTGTATAAAATTTTCTTAATTGAATTTAATTGATTGTAAATGAGTAAAAGTTGGAAGCTATATTAAATGATATTTGCAAAAGATTATATTGCCTGAAGAAGCTTAAGTACTAAGCAAGTATTCTCTACTGTTATCAAAAGTTACTACACTAATCTATCAACTGTGAAAACCGCTTTATCAGTGTTCTGAGTAGCTTTGAGATAAATAACTTGCTCAAACCCGCTCAAATACTTGTTTTTAGACGCTTATTATTGGAACTCCAAAATGTTTGTTCATCTACAGTAAAAACCAAATGTATGTTTATGAGTCTCCTACTAGTTTTTACAATTGAGTATTTTTATATACCTAACTGTTACAACCATTATGTAACAGAGGCTAAAGCTAAGTTTCAACGTTAATTTGAAAATTTTGTGGCGAAAGAGTATAACTTTGTTCTTAAGATAATGAAATTCCCTGGTCAAAGTTTTTTAGTATCAGACAAACTAAATTTATCTTCTTAGTCATGAGGTTTACCACAACCTTGGGTAAAAACCTCGGTTTATTAAACTACTCCTCAAGCTAGGACTGGTTTTTTACTCCACTGTGTGGAGCAAATTTTAAGAGGCTACAAGAAATATAACCATGAGGTAAGTTCATGGATTTACATTTACGTGATAAGCGGGCTCTTATCACTGGTAGTAGCAGCGGTATTGGTGCAGCCATCGCGAAGGCTCTCGCACAAGAAGGTGCGATCGTTATCGTACATGGACGAAAGCAAGAGCAGGCAAACCGGATGGCTCAGGAGATTAGTGCGGATGGTAACAAAGCATTTGTTGCTGTCGGAGATATCTCAACCGATGAAGGTGCACGTCAAGTAGTTGATAAAGTGTTGTCATCTCTTGGCGGTGTAGACATTTTGGTCAATAATGCTGGCATATATGAAGACCGTGGCTGGATGGACAGCCCTCCAAACGGATGGGCTGAAATCTATAATGCTAATGTGATTTCTATGGTGCGCATGATTCAGCTTCTCATACCTCATATGAAGCAGCTAGGTTGGGGACGTATCATTCAAATTGCTAGCGGATTAGCGATTCAGCCCTTCGCTGCTCGACCTGACTATCAAGCCACTAAAGCCGCAACTTTGAATATGACTGTAAGCCTAGCAAAGGAGTTGGCGCAAACAGGTATCACAGTCAACACGGTAAGCCCCGGTCTCATTGCAACTGAAGGAGCCAAACGTATTTTCCATCAGATTGCTTTAACTAAAGGATGGGGTACTGAGTGGGCGGAGATTGAAAAGCACTTGGTGCTTGAGGATTGGCCTAACCCAAGCAGTCGTCTTGGGCGTCCTGAAGAAGTAGCAAATATAATTGCGTACTTGGCAAGCCCACTTGCAGATTACATTAACGGCGCGAACATTCGGGTGGACGGCGGGGGTGTAGGAGCAATTAACTAATCTGCTCGCTTACATTTCTGACACAAACTTAAAAGTGACAGTGGTTGTATCCATTAAAGCAGCCAAAAAACTAATAAACTGACATCTTGCACCAATAAAAATTGATGTAATTTTTAAACTCAGTACTAAGCCTGAAGTCTTTGTTTTACCAATAAAAGCCAACAAAACTGATGTAACTTTATTGCATTACTTTTGACTAAGCTCAGGCTTATACGGATAGGTGCAAGATGTGAGTAAAGCTTTAAAAGATATAACCACCGTTTAGCTAACAAGGGATCAATGCACTTCTACACAAGGATACAAATATGACAACTGCTTTAACAGATATCGAAACAAAATTCACCCATCAATATGCTTTTGTCAACGGCATACGTCTGCACTACGTAATAGGCGGTCAAGGAGACCCAGTGATTTTGCTGCATGGTTGGCCCCATACTTGGTGTCAGTGGCATAAAGTTATGCCAGCTCTTGCCGAACACTATACTGTAGTTGCAGTTGATTTGCGGGGCTTTGGTGACTCTTCAAAGCCAGCTACTGGTTACGATAGCCGTACCGAAGCTGAAGATATTTACCAATTAGTTCGCCATCTCGGTTTCGAGCGTGTTTTCTTAGCTGGGTCTGATTGGGGCTCCCCAGTGAACTATGCGTATGCGTCTGCTCATCCAGAGGATGTACGTAGGATTGTGAGCCTTGATGCAACGCTTCCTGGTTTTGGCTGGGAGGATCTAGCCCAGTATTCATCGGAAACCTCGCGCCTAGGTGGCGGAATTTGGCATTTTGCCTTTAATGCGGTGCCTGACCTCCCAGAGACACTGATTGCAGGAAGAGAGCGGGTATTTATTTCCTACTTCTTTAATAAATATTCGTATAACCCGTCTGGAATTTCTGAGGCTGAAATTGACGAGTATGTCCGTTGGTATTCTGCTCCTGGTGCGGTACGCGGTTCTCTTGGACTTTACCGCGCTATCCATGAGTCAGCACGACAAAACAGAGAAAACGCCAAGACGAAACTCAAAATGCCAGTGCTGGTTCTAGGAGCGTCTTACGGTTTAGGCGATCGCCCAATTAAGGCGATGCAGGCAGTCGCTGAGGACGTTCGTGGTACTGTCATTGAAGGCTGCGGACATTTCATTCCCGAGGAGCGTCCAGAGTACCTAATTGAACAAATGCTCCAATTCTTTGGCGAAGATTACAAATCCTAACATTGGGTTTGGAACCGCTGCAAAGAGCATTGACAACTTAGCTTAGAGCAGCGGTTCATACTTTACTTATGCATAAATACTACATTAAGTAGTATTTATGCAATTTACATTCGGAAAAATCTTTGCAGACATTTGCAAACAAAGGAGAACTACATTGGCAGGCAATGATAACTTAGTGGTGACGCCAACAGGTGAAGGTCGTTCTTACTCAGTCGTGGGTGATATATATACCTTTAAGGCAGTAGGTGAAGATACTGGCGGAGCGTACTCAACATTCGAGTTTTTCATTCCACCCCAGAACGGGTCTCCACCCCACATTCATTGGCGGGAAGACGAGACGTTCTATATCCTGGAAGGGGAGTTATTTTTCCAAGTTGGAGACCAAGAGATAGTTTTGTCCGCTGGTAGCTTTGTCCATGCGCCTAAAGGCGTTCCTCATTGCTTTAAAAATATGGGCACGACACCAGCAATAACTTTGACAACAGCTATTCCTGCAGGGCTTGAAAAGTTTTTTGAGGAAGTGGGTTATTTGGTGAAGGACAAGGATACCCCTGTAACTGTCACACCCGAAGACCAAATCAAAAAAATGCTTGAAGTTGGTCCCAAGTACGGAGTCGAAATACTATAGCTATTACCCATGAAAACTCTTAATCAGGAAACGGCACAAGCCAATTATGCATCGCGCGATCGCACTGGGAAAGCCGTCTTTTACGTTCTCTTGTGGAAAAGAAAAGGCATCACCTTAAATATGTTTGATGACTACTGGCGCAATGTACATGGTCCAGTCTGCGCCAGATTACCAGGTCAATATCAATATTGGCAATTCCACGTAGCTCATAATCAAGGCGGTATTTGGCCTACTTTAGATGGCATAGACTATAACTATCTAGAATCAGACCAATTCGATGGCATTGCCGAATTAACCTTTGCTACAGAAAACGACCGTCAAACCTGGTTTAATGCCTCTGGCATTTTAATGGATGACGAATACAACATTTTCAGCAAAGCGATTGGATATAACACTAGTCCTGGTAATTCTCAAACTTATGTGGATGGCATTTCCACAGGCGATCCCAATGGAGAGTTAGGGATTCCGAAATTTCACGTCATGGTCAAAAAAGCAGATGGCGTGAGTGTGGAAGCTTTTCGCAAATACATGAAAGACAGTTTTGCTCCTGCAATTGTCAAAAGTAATTTTGTTCTCAAATTTCGACTACATCTATTTGAAGAAGTAGACAATTCCAGACCAGATGCACCGGGGGTTATTCATGTTGAACCTCCAAAAAATCAGTATCAGGCTGCTTTTGAAATTGCCTTCTCTAATTTCCTGGATATGGCTAACTTCTTTGCTTCTGATGAGTACACCTCAACGTTTAAGTCCCAGCCAAAATACATTAAGCAAATTAACACTTTTCCAGAAAGAGCAGCATACACCTTTGTCTACAACGGTCAGTTGACCATAGCTGGTCAGCGAAGTTGCACAGTTGCCGAATTAATTACAAATATCGGTGCAATCAATCAACTAAAGAAGGACGTAGTTTCTCTTATGAGCAGTCAGTTTTCTCTCTCCAACGGTAAGCAGAATATCAAGCCTGAACAGTCAGTTTCAGACAACAAAGTTTCCAGTCAAACTACAAACCAGAAAAGCAACATGTTAGAAAGACTGCCAGGAACAGCCTCAGAGATTGTAACGCGCTTATTTGCTAGAGGCGAAGCATTTGATTCGGAGGGGTTTATTGAATTCTTTACTGATACACCAGTGTATCAGTTTGGCAACTTTCCACCATGTTTCACTAAAGCTGCCATCAAGCAATCTGTGGATGCTTTTTTCAGTCAGGTTTCTGCACTTTACCACGAAATCAAGATGATGTGGGAAGTTGGTGAGGTCGTATTCGTTGAAATGGATGTGATTTACTGGCGCAAAGATGGCTCCGTAGTTACCCTTCCTTGCTGCGATATCTTCCGACTAGAGGGCGACAAATTCTCAGAGTTGCGGATTTTTATGGATGCGAATCCCGTATCTGACGAAACCATTCCTGTCCCTAGCACGTCTTCTGTATTGACTATAAGCCAAGGACAAAGACTGACTCCACCAGGCATACTCAGGAAGTACTTCAGCGAACACGATGAAGGAAAAAAACGCGTAGCAACGGGATTTGCCCCCAAATGGTCTGATGTATCGTCTAAATGGTCGCTCGCCAAGGTATGATATCGTTTCCCATTGTATCTGAATGATTATAGCGCTTTTCACTTGCATCCAATACAGTTCTTGTGGTCTGGGCTAATGCCCACCCAAAACGGGCGAGACGCCCGTTCCATAAGATAATCAAAACTGTATTGCATCCAAACGAGAACCGCTATAACGCTCTTCCATCACTTTTGTGAGAGGATAATCTAAAATCCTTGCAGCACATCACTTTTACCAAAAACCTTGGTTTCAACTGTTTGGTTAAAAAATAAACTCTCGAACCTTTGCCGGATCTAAAGTTTAAAAATTGGACTTGATTTTTCTTTTACCAAAGTGATGAAAGAGCGATAAAAAACCGCAGAGGCACAGAGTACACAGAGGAGGAGAACACAGGTAGTAAATAATTCCGATGCAAACGGATTTGATATCACATCTTGCACTATTCTCAACAAGACCTAATAGCGAAGCGTGTCCCCAAGGGGCATAAAATCCGGTTTTTGAACGAACAATCAAGAGTTATAGCACCTTTGTGACCTAGTCCTGAATCTGGGAAAACCTCCACTTTTAACTGGCGTCGCCACGCTGCGCTATCAGGCTTCACGATTTGCACGCGTAGCCGGTTTTGGAAGCAGGTGCAAGATATCATCAGTTGAACGCATCTGTCTCTCAACCAATTGAGTTAATTTAGTGAGGCTGAATCATGAAGCTAAAAAATAAAGTTGCCATTGTGACTGGTGGGTCAAAGGGCATT